>JAJXDX010000077.1 GCA_021640185.1 Oscillospiraceae bacterium
AGCTTTGGGAGATCGTGTGCTACACACACGGCTGCGGCGTGACGCATATCGGCGGGCAGACGCTGCCGTTTAGGGCGGGGGACGTGTTCGTCATCCCGCCGCGCGTCCCGCACGACGACCGGGCGGACGGCGGGTTTCGCAACCTGCACGTGCTGTGCGAGGACGGGGCGTTCCCGTTCTGCCGGCCGGTGTTTTTGCCGGACGATGCCGACAGCGACATCCGCACCGTGATGCAGATGCTGCACCGCGCCTATCACCGCGGCGGGCAGCAGCCGCTGACGGAGAGCCTGTTCGACGTGCTGTGCGGCTATCTGACCGCCTTGGGGGACGAGCCGGCACGCGACCGGTACGTGGCGTTTTTCCTGCGCGAGATGTGGGAGCATCTGTCCGATCCCGGCTATGCCCCGCGCGAAACGATCGCGCAGATCCCGCTCTGCGCCGACCGGTTCCGGCAGCGCTTCCGGCAGGAAACGGGGCAGACACCGCAGCAGTTCCTGCGCGCGGCGCGCATCCGGCAGGCAAAACGGCTGCTGTGCCTGCGCGCCCGCTCCGGCCTGACGATCGGCGAGATCGCGCGGCTGTGCGGCTTTGCCGACAGCCTGTATTTTTCGCGCGTTTTCCGGCAGGAAACCGGCGTTGCACCAAAGGACTGGAAATAAAAACGAAAACGCCCGCCGTGTGCGAAAGCACACGGCGGGCAGCGTTATTTGCGGGGGGTGGCCTGTCCGTCAGCCTTCTTCGATCCGGTAGCCCGTGCGTTTCCCGCGGATACGCACGGCGCGGAACGTGCGGCCGTTCGTCCGCCAGCTCGGGAAGCGATCCGCTTTTTCGGCGTTGGTATCGCGATGGCAAATGACGATGTTCTCCGGCACGTCGCTCCCGCCTTGCGAGAGCGGCCGGATGTGGTCGACCGTGGGATGGTAGGCGCTGTGCGGATCGCCGCACGCGGCCTTTTTCATCAGCCGACCGGCATAGTCATAGACCTGCTGCTTACTGCCGAACGTCCGCTCCCACAGTTCGGCGCAGCTGTACTTCGACATTTCGAATACCTCCTTTCGTTTGGGTCTGCCGTCAGTATAGCAGACCCGCACGAAAGGGGGAAGAGTACAGCTGCACCCCCGTTCGAGGTCTGCCGTCAATATATCGAACCCACACGAAACGAGGAACGGGTACAGCTGTACCTCCGTTTTATCTAAACAAGTCGGAAAGCGGCATGCCGAGCGCGGTCGCCGCGCGGATCACATTTTCGAATTTCGGTGCGCGTTTTTTCTTTTTGCTCCCGGAATGCCAAGACTTGATCGTTCCGGGAGAAAGCAGCGTCCTTTTCGCAGCGACCTCTACGTTTTTGAACTTTTTCATCAGCTCATCATAACAGCGGTGCGCCACGCCCTCGGCATCGCGGTTATATCGGTCGACCAGCTCCTGCAGCGAAAAGACATCGTCGCCGTCACAGCCGATCTGCGCCCGCAGGGCGGCCATCTGCTCCTCGTCCCCGATCGCCGCCACCGCCGTACCGCCGTCCGTCATCGTGACGAACCGCACGCAGTGCTGCTCATCCGGGATCAGATACGGGCTGTGGGTGGTAAAGACCACCTCGACCCCGGCCTTTTTCAGCGCACACAGTTCTTCCCGCACTGCTTTTTGCGCCAAAGGATGGAGCGCCGCGGCCGGTTCGTCGATCAAAAACAGGTCGCCCCGAGAAAGCGTGCTCTTCATCAGCAAAAACGTGAAATACCAGCGCCTGCCCGCGCTCGTCTCGTTGAGAGGGACGGTGTCGCCGGTGTTCTCGTGCAAGAGGATCGAAAGCCCGCCCTGCGCGGTGCGCTCGACCGTGATGTCCCTGATCATCCCCTGCTCGAACGGCGGCTGCACGCTGCGCAGATACGCCGCGAACGCGTCGATGTCCTCGTCGGAGAGCGGCGGCATCTCTCCTTTGGCCAGCTGCCGGAGCCTTTCTTCCCGGTCATCGCCCTGATGGACCTGCTGAAGGTACGCCGTCAAGATCGTGCGCGACGCGTCCCGCGCGTCGAACAGCTGACGGCCTTCATTCTCTTTGAAGATGACGGCGCTGTTCTCGCTGCGCAAAAACAGGCATCGGCGGCCGATGGCCGCCCGGATCCGGCAAACGAGCGGACACAGCGCGCCGTCGCCGGAAAACGTCGTCTGCTCGTTCGTCAGCGCCGCGCGCAGGCCGTTCATCCGCTGCGCGAGCGCGCCCCACTGCTCGTCGATCGCGGCACAGGCCGCTGCCGTCTTTTGGTTGATCCGGGCGATCTGCCGCCGAAGGTTCTTCCGGTCGACGGTGACATACCGCTTTTCGAACGCGGCCAGCTGCGGCTCGACATACGTCAGCCGAAACGGCTGCACCGCCGCATCGAGCATCCCGAAAAACGCGTCGAGCCCCGCGAGCGAGAACGCATCTTCCTCGTCGGAAAAGCTGCGCTGCACCGCATCCGCCAGCCGGCGGGCAAGATCCAGTTTGCACCCAAGACGAAGGCGCAGCGCGCCGTAGTTCGTCGACAGGCTGCGATGGTCGGTGGCCGCGAAGCAATGCACGGGATCGATCTCGTCATCGCCGCCGACGATGGCGGCCAGCTGCCGCTCGTAACTGTCGAGCGCGCGCGCAAGCGCGTTTGCCTGTGCGGTCATCGCGTCCAGTTCTTCGCGCAAAAGGCCGGTCAGTTCCTTCGAGCAGATCTGACCGATCCGGCCGTCCGCACCGGCGCGGACCGTGATCGGTATCTCATCCGGCAGATCCGTTCGGCCGGGAAAAAGTTCGGCCAGATCTTTCGTCGACAACAAAAGCTCCGCCGTCCAGCCCTGCGGGCCTTCACCGTGCGGGGAAAGCCCGTTTTGGGCGTTTTGGGTGATCCATTCCAGTGCGCTTAGGATATTCGTTTTGCCGCTGCCGTTTTTGCCGACCAATACGGTCGGCAGATCCCGACAAAAGTCGATCCGGACCGGCTCCTTGATCGAGCGATACCCTTCCGGCGTTATGGCGACCAGTCGCATGACGCTCCCTCCTTTTCGCAGCTTCGTCTGCCGCATCCGATCCCATCTTATCACGGCGGCAGACGGCTGTCAACGGCCACTGAGCATAGCTCAGCTATGCTCGGCAAAATCGAAACCGCCCGCCGTGTGCTTTCGCACACGGCGGGCAGGTTCGTTTTTGTGGAAAGATCAATTTTCGAGCAGCACGGCGCGCAGAGCGTCCAAACGCTGCGGCGAAAGCTCCGGCGTGTCGCGCAGGGGGAAGGGCAGACCGAGGCGGTCGTATTTTTCGGTGCACAGCTTGCGGAAGGGGAGCAGCTCCACTTCCTCCACGCAGGGGTGCGCCGCCGCCAGACGGGCCAGTGTGCGCACGCCGTCCGGATCGTCGCTCAGGCCGGGGATGACGACCTGCCGCAGCCGCGTGGGGATCCGGCGGCGGTCGAGCTCCCGCAAAAAGGCGAGCGGCGCGTCCATCGGGCAGCCGACGTGCGCGCGATAGCCCTCGTCAGTCGGGTATTTGATGTCCAGCAGGCAGAGGTCCGTGTGATCGAGCACGGCGAATGCCTGCGGCGAGGTCACGCAGCCGCTGGTGTCCAGACAGGTGTGCAGCCCCTCCGCATGACACAGCGCAAAAAACGCCGCCGAGAACGCGGGCTGCAGCAGCGGCTCGCCGCCCGAGAGGGTCACGCCGCCGCCGCGGTCGTAATAGCTGCGGTAGCGCAGCGCGGCGGCGGAGAGCGCCGCGGCGGTGGTCGGTTTTCCGCCGGACGGATCCCACGTTTCCGGATTGTGGCAGCAGGCGCAGCGCAGCGGGCAGCCCTGCAAAAACGCGACGAAGCGGATGCCCGGCCCGTCGAGCGTGCCGAAGGTCTGCACCGCGGAGATGCGCCCGGCGGTGTCGGCCGCCGGGGTCATGCCAGCGCCCCGTGGAACGTGCGGCGGATGACCTCGCGCTGCTGCTCCCGCGTCAGCTTGTGGAAATCGACGGCGTAGCCCGATACGCGGATCGTCAGGTTCGGGTACGCGTCGGGATCCTCGTAGGCGCGGATCAGCGTTTCGCGGTCGAGGACGTTGACGTTGAGGTGGTGTGCGCCCTGCGCGAAATAACCGTCGAGCAGCGCCGTCAGGTTCGCCGTGCGCTCGTCCGACGTGCGGCCGAGCGCATCCGGCACGATCGAGAACGTGTTGGAGATGCCGTCGCGGCAATCGTCGTAGCCGATCTTCGCCACCGAGGCGAGCGAGGCGAGCGCGCCGCGCTCCTCGCGCCCGTGCATGGGGTTCGCGCCCGGCGCGAACGGTTCGCCTGCCGCACGGCCGTCCGGCGTCGCGCCGGTGTTTTTGCCGTAGACGACGTTGGAGGTGATCGTGAGCACCGACAGCGTATGCTCCGCGCCGCGGTAGGCCGGGGTGCGGCGCAGCGCCGCGATCATGCGGCGGCACAGCGCGGCGGCGATGCCGTCCACCCGGTCGTCGTCGTTGCCGAAACGGGGATAGTCGCCCGCCGTATCGAACCCGACGATGTGCCCGTCGGCATCGCGCTGCGGCCGCACCGTGCCGTAGCGGATCGCGGAGAGCGAATCCGCGATGACCGAAAGCCCCGCCACGCCGAAGGCCATAAAGCGGTGCACCGCCGTATCGTGCAGCGCCATCTGGCTTTTCTCGTAAGCGTATTTGTCGTGCATGTAGTGGATCACGTTCATCGTATCCACATACAGCCCGGCCAGCCACGTCATGTACTCGTCCAGCCGCGCGTCGACCGCGTCGAAGTCCAGCACCTCGCCGGGCAGCGGCCCGTGCTGCGGCCCCAGCCGGCGGCCGCTGTCCGGATCGAAGCCGCCGTTGATCGCCAAAAGGAGCAATTTCGGCAGGTTGCAGCGCGCGCCGAAGAACTGCATCTGCTTGCCCACGCGCATGGCGGACACGCAGCAGGCGATCGCGTAGTCGTCGCCGTACAGCGGGCGCATCAGATCGTCGTTTTCGTACTGGATGGCGTCCGTGTCGCAGGACACGCGGGCGCAGAAGCGCTTGAAGCCCTCCGGCAGCGCCGTCGACCACAGCACGGTCAGGTTCGGCTCCGGCGCGGGGCCGAGCGTGTAGAGCGTATTGAGCATCCGGAACGTCGTTTTCGTCACCAGCGTGCGGCCGTCCTCGCCCATGCCGCCAAGGCTTTCCGTGATCCACATCGGATCGCCGCCGAACAGTTCATTGTACGCCGGGGTGCGCAGCTGGCGCGCCGCGCGCAGCTTGAGCACCATGTCGTCGATCAGCTCCTGCGCGCCGGCCTCGTCGAGCAGACCTGCGGCCATGTCCCGCGCAAGGTAGATGTCGAGGAACGTCGACACGCGCCCCAGCGACATCGCCGCGCCGTTTTGCTCCCGGATCGCGGCCAGATAGCCGAAATAGAGCCACTGCACCGCCTCGCGCGCCGTGCGCGCCGGGCGGGAGATGTCGCAGCCGTAGGACGAGGCCATGGTCTTCATGTCTGCCAGCGCCGCCAGCTGAGCCGTCAGCTCCTCGCTCTGCCGGGTCGTTTCCTCGTCAAAATGCCGCCCGCAGAGCGCCGCTTTGTCGCGGCGCTTTTCCTCGATCAGCCGGTCGATGCCGTACAGCGCCACGCGGCGATAGTCGCCGATGATCCGCCCGCGCCCGTAGGCATCCGGCAAGCCGGTGATCAGGTGCGTGCTGCGCGCCGCGCGCATCTCGTCCGTATAGGCGGCGAACACGCCGTCGTTATGCGTGGTGCGGAAACGGAACTGCTCCTCGAGCTTATCGTCCACCGTGCGGCCGTAGGCCGCGCACGCCTGACGCACCATGCGCATCCCGCCGAAGGGGTTGATCCCCCGGCAAAGCGGGCGCGCCGTTTGCAGGCCGACGATGATGTCCCGCTCCCGGTCGATGTAGCCCGGCGGGTACGCCGTCACGGTGGACACCGTGTGCGTGTCGATGTCCAGCACACCGCCCGCCGCGCGCTCCTCGGCCAACAGGGCGCGGAACTCTTCGTTGACGGCTTGCGTGCGCGCCGTCGCGCCGGTCAAAAAGCGATCGTCACCGGTATACGGCGCGTAGTTTTTTTGAATAAAATCCCGGACATTGATGCTGTCCTGCCATTCGCCGCCCGTGAAGCCTGTCCATCCTTCGTATCTCATCATTATCCCTCCACAGTTGCGTGTCGTGATAATGATACTATATCTTGTGGTATATGTCAAGTGATAATACTATATTTTGAAAACCTGACAACATTTTTCGAGGATCGGGCAGAGTTTTTGTGCGTCCGCGGCGCGGCTCACAGTCCGCGGGCGATCGCGGCAAGCTGCAGGGGCGGATAATCCGGCTGCAGGGCGGCGTTGATGCAGGCGGCGATCAGGCGGGCCGCGCGGGCGATCATCAGATCGACCTCGCGCGGGGTGACCATCATCGCGGCGGCGGCATCCTGCGCGGCGGGGACAGCGGCAGCGTCGGTAGCCGACAGCTCGCGGATGAGGGTGGCGGCATCGACGACGGTGGGCACGCCGACCGCGACGACGGGCACGCCGAGGCGGACGTGATCAAGCGGGCGGCGGTCGTTGCCGACGCCGCTGCCGGGGGCGATGCCGGTATCGCTCAATTGCACGGTGCAGCCCAGGCGGGAGATGCTGCACGCGGCCAGCGCGTCGATCGCGATGACGGCGGCAGGGGACAGCTCGCGGCACACGCCGTGCACGATCTCGCTGCTCTCGGCGCCGGTCTGCCCGAGGACGCCGGGCGTGAGCACCGCGACGGGGCGCAGATCCGTCAGCCCGGCGGCGCGGGCGAACTCGCCGCCGATGTGGCGGGTGGCCAGCACCATGTCTGCGGCGGACGGCCCCAGCGTGTCCGGCGTGACGGTGCGGTTGCCCAGCCCGACGACGAGCACCGTGCCTTTTGGCGGGAGCAATGCGGTCAGCTCCCGCGCAAGGCGCACGGCGTGCGCGGTCAGCCGATGCTCGTCGTCCGTCAGCCGCCGCATGGCGGCGGTGATATAGCGCCCGCGCGGTTTGCCGAGGGCGGCGGCCGCCGCGTCGCTGAGCACCTCCATGCGCGTGACGGTCATGCCGTCGCTCTCCTCCTGCGTGCGGCGCACGTCCCGCGCCGTCAGCTTTCCTGCGCGATCGACCGCCTCGATCGCCAGATCCGTCCGTCCGTTCATGCGGCTGCCTCCCGTCGTTTCGCGGTTTTTTTGCGGTTGGGGAAAAATAGTTGTTGCAATTTGTTCCCGATCGTGTTATCATATCATGTGCGTGATTTATCTCACTATTCGTACACGAGGAGGTGTGACCATGCCCAACATTAAATCCGCCAAGAAGCGCGTGAAGGTCATCGCGATCAAAACGGCCCGCAACAAAGCCAACCGTTCGGCCCTCAAGACCGAGATCAAGAAGGCCAACGCCGCCATCGCTGCCGGGGAGAACAAGGAGGAGGCGCTGCTCGCCGCCACCAAGAAGATCGACCAGGCGGTGGCCAAAGGACTGCTGCACAAGAACACGGCGGCGCGTAAAAAGTCCGCCCTCGCCAAGAAGGCTAATGCCTGACGGCACGTTCACGGTCTAACGAACAAAAATACCCCTCCGGTACGGCTTTTGCCGTACCGGAGGGGTATTTTCATGTCCCGCCGCCGGTCTGCGGCGAAGAAAAACGAAATGACGGCCGCCGCCCACCGTTCACGTGGCGGGAAACGGGCTGCCGCACGCAGCTCGGCGCCTTGATCGCGCCTGCCCGCGGCTCGCGCACCGCGCCTATGGCCAGCAGCGCCCTGCCCCGGCAAAAAACCGGCCGGACGTACACGCCCGCGGCTCGCGCAGCGCACCCATGGCCAGCAGCGCCCTGCCCCGGCAAAGAACTGGCCGGACGCCCACACCCGCGGCTCGCGCAGCGCGCCAACGGCTAACTGCGCCCTGCCCCGGCAAAAAACCGGCCGGACGTACACGCCCGCGGCTCGCGCAGC
>JAJXDX010000454.1 GCA_021640185.1 Oscillospiraceae bacterium
CACGGTGCGAATCCGCGGCAGCGCCGTGGTGGAAAACACCGACTTTGATCTTTTGCAGATGTGGACGGCTTACGAGAACATCTGCGAAGGGCCGATCCCGAAGGACATCACATACCGAAACTGCCGGTTCACGCGCAAAGACAAGACCTCGACCGGGGCGATGATCACCTTTGCCGACCAGTGCGACAGCGGCTGCACGCCGGAATATGCCGTGCGGGACATCGTGTTCGACCACTGCCGCTTCGACGACAGTGCCATGCTGCGCTTGCCGGACGGCGGCGGTGTGCGGCTGGAGGAGTGCACCTTTGACGACGATCGGCCGACGGCAGGATAACATAGACGAAAGGCGAGCGACCGGGACGGTCGGAGTAGGATCAAGATGAAACGATTGGAACTGGATGGGGTCTGGAAAGGGCGCGGTACCGCGCCGAACGGGGAGGAGATCTGCTTCGACGGTCAGGTCCCCGGCTGCGTACATACGGACCTTTTGCGCATCGGCGCGATCGACGACCCGATGCGGGAAAAAAACGCCGAGCAGTGCAGCTGGATCGAACACACGGACTGGACATATACGCGCACCTTCACCTTGGACGAAACGCCGGACGAGCGCGCATATCTGGCATTCGACGGGCTGGACACCTATGCCGACATTTATCTCAACGGTAAGCCGGTGGGTCAGGCGCAGGATATGTTCATCCCGCACCGTTTTCCGGTGGGCGGCATCGCCGCGGCCGGGGAGAACCAGCTGCGCGTCGTGCTGCACGCGCCGGAGCGCTATACGGCCGGGCGGCCGCGGCGCGATGCCGCCTTCGATCCGATGCGGATGTACACGCGCCGGATGCAGTGCACCTACGGATGGGACTGGGTGGTGCGGCTGGTGACGATGGGCATCTTCCGCTCCTGCCGGCTGGTGCAGCCGGGGGCGGCGGAGATCATTTCGCTATATGCCTACACCGTGCAGGCTGACGAAGAAACGGCGCAGATCGGGATCGAGGCGGAGCTGACCGTCCATGCGCCCGGTGCATGGCTCGACTTGACGCTGAACGCACCGGACGGCCGCGTGGTGTGGCAGAAGCGCCGCCGGATCGTGGAGCCGTTTTTGCGCGAAAAGATCGATCTGCGCCGCCCGCAGCTGTGGTATCCGGCCGGGTACGGGCCGCAGCCGCTCTATCGGCTGCGCGCGGTGCTGGACGACGGCGAGAGCGTTTGGGAGCAGACGATGAACGTCGGTATCCGCACGCTGCTGATCCGGGAACTGCCGGACGAGCCGGGCAGCGC
>JAJXDX010000078.1:0-3668 GCA_021640185.1 Oscillospiraceae bacterium
ACCAAAGCGTGCACGCCAGCGGCGCGGCAAGAACGGAAATCCTTTTCCTCATGTGTCATGACCTCCTTTCATCGCCGCATGGATGCCTCCCGCAGCAAGGTCGTGATGAAACCGATGACCTGCCAGACCAGATCGAGATACAGCAGGGCGATATAGGCGAGCATACACATCGCCGCCACGATGCACAGCAGCATCACGACGGTCTTGCCCAAGGGGTATTGATGGGTCACGAGCGTGCCGACCAGCAGCAAAAACCCCGACCAGAGCAGTGCGACCGAATACAGCGCGGTATAAAAGCTTTGCTCCGTCAGCAGGAAATAGTTGCTCAGCGGCAGCAGCAGCGTCCGGATCAGCAGCAGCGGCAAAAGCGCATAGGCCGTCATCCGATAGATGTCGGCGAACGTCCCCTCGCCGTCGAACAAGCAGGTCAGTCCCCAGTTCGCGACACAGAAGCCGAAAAACAGCAGCAGCACCTGCAGCATCGCCTTCGGCGCGCTGAAGTCCAGCACATCCTCCTCGCGGAACAGATAGCCGGTGTACAGCCCGGACAGCGCCGTGACCAGCAGATAGCACAGCAAAAAGAACGTGGCGGTGCGGCCGCTGCCGCGCCCCTCTTTTTTGATCTCCCAAAAGCCCTTGAAGGGGTGGACGGTCAGCCAGAGCGCATAGCGCAGCTCGCGCCACAGTCCATCGGTCAGGCGACGGAGCACGGTCATGGCAGATCCTCCTCTCCCTCACCGCGGCAATAGCGGACGACCCGCCGGATCGGCGGCACGGTCAGCGACAGCACGAGCGCCGCCGCCAGCACCGCGAACAGCACCGGGAACACCGTTTCCATCTGCTGGCGGCGCAAAAGCCCCTTCGCGCGGGAATAGCCTTCCTTGTCGTCGGCGTAACGGAAGCATTCCATCGCCTCGGCATAGCGTTTTTCCTGCAGGCGCGCGTTGCCCAGCCCGACGAAGGCGTAGGCGAGCTCGCGGTCCTCCTCGGCGATGACGGACCAGGCGGCATACGCCTTGTCGTAATCGCCGTTATACTGGGCATCGACGGCGGACAGCAGCCGCTGCCCGTGCTCCGTCGGCGTAAAGAAGGCCAGTTCGCCCAGCGTCGCATCCAAAACGATCAGCGTATCGCCCGCGTACACGGCGGATACCGGCCGCCGCAATTCGTCCGTGCGCGTCCCCAGCCCACCGAAGGCGAACAGGAGCACCCCGTTCTCGTCATAGGTGAACAGATGCCCGCGCGTGCTGTCCAGCAGCGTATAGGTCCCGGAAGGGCCGAGGGCGACGTCCACGATGCGCGACGGATCGTCGTCGAACAGCAGATCGCCGATCGGTGCGAACGTGCCGTTGCGCTTGAGCACGTCGCTGCCCATGGTGTTGAGCTTTTTGATCGGCGCGGTCTTTCCGGAGGTGTCGCGGCTCTCGACGACGGAGCGCAGCGCAGCGGCACCGATCGAGCCGATCGTGCCGTACAGGAAGCCCTCGCCGTCCATGGTGATGTTGTTATATTCCGTCGGCACGAACTGCTGCATCTTCGCCAACTGCTCACGCGTCGACAAACGGCGCCAAAACCGCTCCGCCAGCGAGAACTGCACGCGCGGCGCGCCCATGTAGCCGATGAATTTCCCGTCGGCGGAAAGCTGCACGATGCCGAGGTTCACGTTGCGCACGACGATGTACAGCCGCCCCGCGGTGTCCTCGGCCAGCTTGCTCGGCAAAAAGCTGGCGCTCTCGTCCACGCCCGTCATCCCGTCCGGACGCAGGATCTGCTGCGTCACTTTGCCGTCCGCCGTGCAGCGGACGATCCGGCCGTTGCCGGTGTCTGCGATCAGGATCCGGCCCTCGCGGTCGACGGTCACGCCCTCCGGCTTCTGCAGTGCGGAGGTGCTGCCGTCCGGCATCGTCAGGGCGGAGATCTCGCCCTCCGGCTCGCCGTCCGCCGAAAGGATCAGCACACGGTCGCGCCCGGTATCCGCCACGATCAGGCGGCCGTCGGCGGCGCAGAACAGATCCTGCGGCTCTCCGGCGCCTTCGATCCGCACGCTGCAGGCGTGCAGATACGCATCCGGCGAGGCGACGTCGTTCCCGCTGCCGTCGTACAGATACGTTCCGGCAGGGGCGACGCTGTCATACGCCGAAGCGGCCGGTGCGAGCAGACCGACGAGCAGGAACGCGCACAGCACCGTGCGCAGGCTCTTTTGTTTGTTGTCCACCCGATCACCTAGTCTTTCATTCCGGAGCTGCCCATCGTTTCCACCACGTTCGATTGCGTCACGATAAAAAACAGCAGCGGGACACTGAGCATCACGACGGACACCGCCGCGCCGACGCCCTGCCGGGCGATGCCCGCCGATACGATCTGGTTCATGGCATAGGACAGGGTCTTGCGCGCCTCCGAATAGATGTACGGCGTGCTGCCGATGTTCCACAGCGTTTGGATGGAGAAGATCGCCAGCGTCAGCCAAGCGGGCTTGACCATCGGCATCACGATGCGGATGAACTTGACCCATTCGCCCGCACCGTCGATGTCCGCGCTCTCCAGCACCGCCGGATGCACCATCTGATCCATGAACTGCTTCATCAAAAACAGCCCCAGCGGCAGGCCGACCGCCGGCAGGATCAGCGCAGCGTAGGTATCCACCAGCTGCAGCCGTGACATGATGATGAACGACGGGATCGCCGTGACGGAGGCGCTGAACATCAGCGACGTCTGGACAAGGCGGAAATAGCTTTTCGAAAACGGGAAACGGTACAGCGACAGCGGATACGCACACATCGAGGCGACGATGATATGCCCGACGCAGCCGACGACGGTGACGAACAGCGTGTTGAACAGATAGCGCGAGAACGGCACCCACGAGCTGCTCATCAGCTCGAGCAGCCCTTTGTAGTTCTTCACCGTCGGATGCGAAACGAAAAAGCGCGGCGGGAACAGCCACAGTTCATTGTTCGGCTTGAGCGACGTGGACACCGCATACACCAGCGGCAGCAGCATGACCGCCGCGATCAGCAGCAAAAACAGCACCAGCACGATGTCGCCGCCGAGCGAGCGGGAAACGCGCCGTTTCCCCAAAGAGAGAGCCACGTCAGCCACCCACCTTTCGCAGCAGCGCCTGCACCGCCTTGTTGCACAGGATCATCGTGACGAACAGCAGCGTCGCGATCGCGCAGGCATAGCCCATCTCGTACCGGATCGTGCCGTAGTCGGACAGGTGGTTCATCACCGTGTGGGCGCAGTAGTCCACGCTTGGGAACCCCACGACCTGCGTGATGATGTCGCCGACGCCGAAGGCGGCGGTGATGCTCATCACCGCACCGAACATCAGCTGCGGCTTCATCAGCGGCAGCGTGATGAACCAAAGCTCCTGCCAGCGGTCGCGGATGCCGTCGATGGCCCCCGCCTCGTAATACTGCCGGTCGATCCCCTGAAAGCCGGCGATGAAGGACAAAAACGTCGTCCCAAGGCTCATCCACAGGATGATCACGATCATGATCGGCATGACGTAGGCGGCGTTCTGCAGATAGTTGATCGAATCGCCGATCACGCCGAAGCGGATGAGCGTGGCATTGAGCAGGCCCTTCGCATCGCCGGAAAACAGATAGTTCCAGATGACCGCCATGCCGCCGGAGATCGACGGCGCATAGAACTCGTCGGTGAAGATGACC
>JAJXDX010000078.1:3678-7944 GCA_021640185.1 Oscillospiraceae bacterium
CCCGCAGCGTGTGATCGAGCTCGTTGATCAGCCAAGCGAACAGCAGCGCGAGCGCATAGCCGACCGGCCCGGTCACGACCGCGAAGATCAGCGTGTTGCGGATCGCGGTCAAAAAGATCTCGTCATGCAGGAAAAGGCGGAAATAATTCTGCAGCCCGACAAAAGTCGGCGGCTCGAGCACGTTGAACGAGGTGAACCCGAAAAAGATCGAGATCGCGACCGGGCACAGGACGAACAGCACGAACAGCACCGTGAACGGGAGCATGAAAAGATAGTGCTTGCGGTGTTTTTTCATCTGCCGCAGCTGGTATCCCGCATCGCGCCGCAGGCGCGCAGCGAGAGAAGAAGAACTGGCCATCCGGCGTCACCTCACTGTTCATCCAGCTTGAATTCCCGCCGCTTGGCGGTAAGCTCGCTGTCGATCGCATCGATATAAGACAGCAGCGCCGCACGCGCATCGGAATTCTCGTTGTAGACCGAGCGCAGCGCGAACTCCACATTGCGCTGCGTGATATACCCGCCGGCGACCTCCGGGATCCCGGTCAGGGCATCCAGCTGCGAAAGCAGCGCGCGGCGATCCTTCGCGGGCCACGGCAGACGCTGCAGCGCGGCAAGATCGGCCGTATTGTAGCGCGCACCCGCGCCCATCGCACATTCCAGCTCCTTACCGTAGGCGAACTGCACCTCTGTGCTGACCCACCAGCGCATGAACGCCCAGCAGGCATCGCGGTCCTTCGCCGCCGTCATCATGACGCAGCCCGCACTGCTGACCGGGACGGACGCGTCGACCGTCCCGTCCGCGCGGCGCGTGCCGGGCACGGCGGTCATCCCCCACAGGCCGGAGATCTCCGGCGCGGAGATCTTCAGCAGGTTGTAGGTCGTATAGTCGGCCACGCCCAGCGGGATCTCACCGGTGCGGAAGCGCGTTTCGAAGCTGTAGTTGAACGGCAGGCCGTAGCTCGTATAAAACCGCATATAAGTATGGAACGCATCCAGCGCCGCCCGCTCGCCCAGCGCGGAGCTTTTGCCCCCGTCACGGTACAGCGTCCCGCCGTTTTGGAACAAAAACAGATAATAGGACAGGTACTGCGCCGGGATCGCCATGTTCATGTTGTTCGCCTGCAGCGCGGGCAGTGCCGCGATGACGTCGTCCCACGTTTTCAGCGCCGTGACGTCGATGCCGATCCGCTCCAGCACATCGCGCCGGTAAAACAGCATCGGGAAGGACATCGTTTCCGGCAGACCGTATTTCCCGCCCTGATAGGTATAGCCGACATACAGTGCCGGATCGACCGCCGCCGCCACCTCGTCGAAGCCCTCCAGCGCGGACAGATCCACCACCGCGTGACGCATGGCATAATTGACCGCGTCCCCCGCGGCCACCTGCAGCGCGACGTCCGGCCCCTTGCCGGCCAGCGTGGCCGTCAGCACCGTCCCGGCCGGGACGAGCTGCAGCTCCACCCCGATCCGGTGATCGGCGGTGAACTCCTGCTCCACCAGCTGCTGCAGCACCTGCGCCTGATCGCGCCCGCCGGACAGGCCGTTGCCCACCCAGACCTTGATCTTGCTGCCGCTCTCGCCGCCCGGCAGATCGGTCAGGCTGTCATAATCGGTAACGAACGAGGAAAGGAAGCGCAGCACGCCGCACCGCAGCGCGGTGAAGAACCCGGCGTTCGCCTGCGGCAGTTCGGCATCCTTCGGGGCAAGGAACAGATAGTCCAGCGTCAGCGGCTGCTCGCGCGACGTGACCAGCAGGTTCGCGAAGGAGCTGAGCTGATCGCGGAAATAGCTGTACCGCGCCGGGATCTTGCCGGGGTCGTCCGCCATGTCCTCCAGCAGCGAGGCCAGCTGCTCGACCTCCGCCACGGCGGAGTCGCGCTCGCCGGACAGATCCACCCACGTCTGCGCCACGGCGCGCAGTTCGCGCGCCGCCGCGGCGACGGCCTCGATCTGCTCCGGCATCGCCGTCGCCAGACCGTAGTCACGGTCGGTGTCCGGGTCCGTGCCGAGGACGGTCATCAGCGCCCAGCTCACCGCATTGAGCGAGGACAGCGTTTCCTCCGCCCGGATCAGCGATGTGCCGATCTCGCCGACGGTCACCTCCATGCGCAGCTCGTGCTGCCCGGCAGACAGATAAAACAGGTACGGCTCGCCGCTCTCCTCGTCGCCCGCCAGCGACACCTGCCACGCATCGCGATAGCGAAAGACCAGCTCGGCCGCCTCGGCAAAGGGCAGCGCACCGTCGACGGTCAAACAGCGGATCGACCGGCGGCTGACGTTCTGCCGGAAACGGAAGCCCAGCCGGTACAGCCCGTCGGACGGCACATCCACCGTCCACGAGATCCACTGTCCGGCCTCTTTCCACCGCCCGGAACTGACGACGTTGAGTTTCTGCCAGCGGTAATGGTACGGCCGGTTCGCCGCAGAGGTGTTGTCGCACGAGGCATACAGCGTCTGCGCGGAGCGCTCATGCATATCCTCTGCCTGCCGAACGATCGGGGCATCCCCCTCGGCCTGTTCCGCGCCGTCCGCCTGCCACGCCGCCAGTGCCTCCCGATAGGTCGGATAGCTCTCCTCGGCCGAGATCAGGCAGATCCGGTCGATCGCCATCGGCTCCTGTACGCCGGTCAGGCGCAGCGTGTGCTCGCCCGCCGTCACCGACAGGCACAGCGAAAAGACGCTGTAGCCGTCGGGATCGTGCAATTCGGTCTGCGACCAGCGCTGCACTTCGACCTGCGCCGGGCGGATGTCATTGCCGTCCTGCACGGTGCGGCGCTCCCCGTCGCGATAAACGCGGGAGAACGCGACGCCGGAAAAGCCCGCCCCGGGCGAAACGCCGTCCAGCGTCACGTCCCGCAGGATCTGATCGCCGTTGCCGTCAAGAGGATGATAGTCCACACGCACGCGGTACGACCCGCTCTGTGCGGCGGTAAAGCGCCATTCGGCATAGCCCTCCTCCTCGGTGCGCAGCACCGCGGAGCGCCCGTCCAGTTCGTCGATGACGGCGATCTGCTCACCGACGGCATCCGCGCCGCGCAGCACGATCTCGCTGCCGTTATACACGTTCCGCGTCACCGCTTCCGCCGCGCCGGACGCAGCCGGAGCGGCGGCAGATGTATCCGGTCCCGCGGCAGACGCGACCGTGCCGAGCAGGATCGCTGCGCAAAGAAACCCGGCTGCCGCCCGTCCGCCTCTTGTCATGCCGTTCCCTCCTCTGCCCGCGCGGGCAGCATCAGCCGTTCGTCGACCGGTTGTAGTTCTCGTCCAGATGCGCCTGGATCACCGGCGCGACCTCTTCCATCGCCTGCTTCGGCGTTTTGGACATGTCATAGATGACCTCCTGCGTCGCCATGGAATACTCCAGCGGCATGATCATCTGCATCGCCATCGTCACCTCGTTATCGAGCATGATCTGCAGCATCTCGATGGACTCGTCGTCGCGCAGATTATCCACCGCCTGACGGTCGATCCATTCCTTGCCGGTGATCGCGTTGCGGTTCGCGATCGCGACGAGCACCGCGGCCGCATCCTCGATGTCCGGGTCGCCCTTGATGAAGCTGAAATACCGCGCGTTGGAGGCCACGCCGACGTTTTTATCGGCATCGGGGCCCTTCGGCAGCGGCAGCACACCGTAATCGTCGGGCATCCCGCTGGAGAACACCTGCGACACGACCCAGAAGTCGGACATATGGAACAGGGTCTTGCGGCTCATAAAGACGTTCGCTTCCGCCAAGCCGTAGTCGTTGCCGACATAATCCTTCATGTCCAGCAGACCGGCGCGGTTGTAATCCTGCATGAACTGCAGGGCATTGAGCACCGGCTCGCTCGTGCCGTTGAACACCAAACGGCCGTTCTCCGTTTTGACCAGCTCGATGCCGTTAGCATGCGCCATGTTGCCAAAGCAGTGATAGCCGTCGATCAGGCCGTAGACCTTGCCGTTCGACCGCGTGACGACCTGCTGCGAGATCTCGCGGAATTTGTCGAACGTCCACTGCCCGTCCCGCACCAGCTGATACAGGTCCCCGATGCCGTACTGCGATGCCAGCTCCTTATTGAAGGTCAGCACCGCACGGTTGATGGAATCCTGCTGCGGCATGATGAAGCCGAGGCCGTACTGCACGCCGCCGCGCGTCGCGACGGCGCCGACCGTCGCGTTCCACGGGTTGCCCGCCACGTCCAGCGCGGCGATGTCCTTCACCGGCGCGATGTTGCCGCTGCTGAAGATCGACGAATGCTCCGTCTGCAGCGTCAGGATGTTCGCATAGA
>JAJXDX010000079.1:0-968 GCA_021640185.1 Oscillospiraceae bacterium
GGAGAACACCCTGCTGGTGATCGCCGTGGTGGCGGCCTTCGCCATCGGGGAGTGGTTCGAGGGCACGCTGGTGCTGCTGCTGTTCACGCTGGGCGAGCGGATCGAGGATCTGGCGATGGATCGGTCGCGCGAAACGATCTCGTCCGTGGCGGCGGTATCGCCGGACACGGCGTGGATCTTGGATGAGAACGGCGAGAGCACGGAGATCCCGGCCGAGCAGGTGAAGGTCGGCGACCGGCTGCTGGTGATGCCGCACAGCCGCGTCCCGGTCGACTGCACGGTGATCGACGGCACGTCCGAAATCGATACCTCGGCGCTGACCGGCGAGAGCGCGCCGGTGGCCGCGATGAGCGGCAGTGTGCTGCTCTCCGGCAGCGTCAACGGCAGCGGCACGCTGACGGTGCAGGCGCTGCGGGAAAACAGCGAGTCTGCCGCGGCACGGATCCTGCAATTGGTGGAGGAGTCTGCCGCGCGCAAGGGCCGCAGCGAGAAGTTCATCACCCGGTTCGCACGGCTGTACACGCCGATCGTGACGGCGCTTGCCGTGCTGGTCGCGGTGCTGCCGCCGCTGATCGCGGGCGGCGGCTGGACGACGTGGCTGTACCGTGCGCTGGTATTTTTGGTGGCGTCCTGCCCGTGTGCGCTGGTGATCTCGATCCCGCTGGGGTTCTATGCGGGCATCGCGGCCGCGGCCAGACAGGGGATGCTGATCAAAGGCGGCTGCTATGTGGAAACGCTGGCCAAGGTGCGTGCCGCTGCCTTTGATAAGACCGGGACGCTGACGACCGGGACGCTGACGGTGGCCGATGTGGCGACCGTCGACGGCGTGACGCGTGAGCAGGCGCTGGCCGCGGCGGCGGCGCTGGAGGATAAGCTTTCTCACCCGGCCGCGCGTGCGATCTGCGCCGCCGCCGGGGACGGCGTGCGGCCGGATGTGACCGACCTGCGCGAGCTGCCCGGCCTTGGTG
>JAJXDX010000079.1:978-6358 GCA_021640185.1 Oscillospiraceae bacterium
GCGTATCTGGTCGTCGACGGGAAAGCGGTCGCGGCGTTTTTGATGGAAGCGCAGCTGCAGCCCGGCGCGAAGGAAACGATCGGTGCGCTGCACGATCTGGGCATCGACCGTCTGGTGATGCTGACCGGCGACCGGCAGGCGGAGGCCGACCGCGTGGCGGCGCAGCTGTCGCTTGGGGCGGAGGCCTACGGCGGGCTGCTGCCGGAGGATAAGCTGCACCACGTGGAGGAACTGCAGAAGGAGCGGACGACCGTGTTCGTCGGTGACGGCATCAATGACGCACCGGTGCTGGCGTGCGCCGACGTCGGCGTGGCGATGGGCCTCGGCTCCGCCGCAGCGATCGAAACGGCAGATGCCGTGCTGGTGTCCGGCGGTCTTTCTCACCTGCCGGACGGCATCCAGCTCTGTCTCCGCACGATGCTGACCGTCCGCGAGAACATCGTGTTCGCGCTGGCGGTGAAAGCGTTGGTGCTGATCCTGGCGGTGTGCGGCATCGCGCCGATGTGGCTGGCCGTGTTTGCCGATATGGGCGTCACGATCCTGTCCGTGTTCAATGTGCTGCGGCTGATGCTGCCGTACCGCGGCAAAAAAGCCTGAACACGGTCTTGCCGAACGGCGCGTGATGTGATATACTTTGACAAAACGCACACCCTATAAGGAACGAACACGCGACGGGAAACGGAGGACCGACATGAACGTATGTCTTTACGGGGCGTCCAGCCCCGAGATCGCACGGGTCTATATCGATGCGGCCGAGGCGCTGGGCGAGCGTCTGGCGCAGGCCGGGCACACGCTGGTGTACGGCGCGGGCGGTGCCGGTGTGATGGGCGCGGCGGCGCGCGGCGCAAAACGCGGCGGCGGCCGGGTGATCGGTGTGGTGCCGCGGTTTTTGCAGGTGGACGGCATCCTGTTCGACGGCTGCGACGAAACGGTGTATACCGAGAATATGCGCGAGCGCAAGCAGATCATGGAGGAGCGCTCCGATGCCTTCATCGTCGCGCCCGGCGGGATCGGGACATACGAGGAGTTTTTCGAGATCTATACCCTTAAGCAGTTGGGACGTCACGCCAAACCGATCGTGCTGTTCAACACGGCAGGATACTATGACGGGGTGCTTTCGACGCTGCGGCACACGGTGGAGCAGCATTTCATGCAGCCGGCCTCGCTTGCGCTGATCCGCGTGGCGGATACGCCGGACGAGGTGCTGGCGCAGATCGGCCTGCGGGAAGATGCCGCCGATATCCGCTCGACCAAATTCGTTTGAATGATACCAAACAAGGCCGTCGGCTTTTGCCGACGGCCTTGTGCTATCTGTCCGTCCCTTGATCCGGGCTTATGCTTTTGCGGTAAGCCGTGGGGGAACGCCCGGTGTGGTGGGAGAAGAATTTGGAGAACGTGCAAACGTCCTCGAACCCGACGGCGGCGGCGACGGCGGTGATGCTGCCGTTCGTTTCGGCCAGCAGGGCGGTGGCCGCCTCGATCCGCGCGGCATCGATGTATCGCTTGGGGGATGTACCACCGAATTTGACAAACAGATCGTACAGATACCGATCGTCGATGCACACCGCGGCGGCCGCGTCGTGCACGCCGATCCGGCGGGACAGGTTGTCGCGGATGAACCGCACGGCCTCCTCGTAATGCTGCCGGGGGACCGACGGCGGGCCCTCCGCACGCCGTCCGGCCAGCGAAACGATGCGGAAAAAGTGCGAGAGCGCCTCGGTATGCCCAAGCGGCGCGCAAGTGGAGAACAGGCGCTGCCGCTCGTGCAGCAGGCGGGCGGACACGGCGTGGTCGAACACGCCGTCCGGCCGCACGGCGAAGGCCGACAGCACATACCGTTCCGCAAGTTCGGCCGAAAAGATCATCCACAGGTAGTTCCATGGGTCGCCGGTGGCCGCATGGTATTCCTGCGTGACACCGGGGGCGGCGAGGAACCCCTGCCCCGCTTGCACCGGCTGCCCGCAGAAAAAGCCGGATCCGCGGGTGACGAAATGCACCGTCCAGTACGGGCGCGTCCACGGGCCCCAGTGTGCCAGCTCCCCCTTGTCCTCGTAGCCCATGCCGGTGACGAACAGCGGATCGCTTTGGTCGAAGTATACGCGGCGATAGTCGGACATCGTACCCTCTCCTTTGCCGATATACCATGATTTTACCATATCCGCCCGTCGATCGTCAATGGACATCCGTCCCGCTGCGTGCTATGCTTGGATCAAGGAGGGATCGTTATGCAGCAGAGCATATCTATCGCGCAGGCAAAGCCGTTTTCCGGCGCGCCGGGCATCCATGCGCCCGCGCTGATCGGCGCGGAGCCGGGCAAGCCGTTTTTGTTCCGCATCCCGGTGACGGGGGAGCGGCCGCTCGTTTGCCGGGCGGAGGGACTGCCGGACGGCCTGACGCTGGAAGGGCAGATCATATCCGGCACGGTGCCGCACGAGGGCAGTTATCCCCTACGGCTGATCGCGGAGAACGCGGCCGGGCGGGACGAGCGCACCGTGACGCTGGACGTGCGCCCCGGCAGTGTGCTGCTGACGCCGCTGATGGGCCTGACGACGTGGAACGCCTTCGGCTCGCGCGTGTCGCAGCAAAACGTGCTGGATGCCGCGCGGCGGCTGATCGACCTTGGACTGGCGGAGTACGGCTATGGGTACGTCAACATCGATTCCGGCTGGCAGGGGCAGTACGGAGGTGCGCATGATGCCATCCAGCCGAACGGCAAATTCCCGGATATGCACGCGTTGTGCGACGAACTGCACGCGATGGGGCTGCACGCCGGGATCTATGCCACGCCGATGCTGACGGCGTGGGGCTGCCCGGAGGAACTGCCGTCGATCCCCGGCTGCACGCGCGGCGGACCGGATGAGCTGTTCGCCGACGTCAACGGCGGCATCGGGCGCGAGCGGTGCGAGCAGAACAACGCCGACCAATGGGCGGAATGGGGTTTCGACTATCTGAAATACGACTGGCACCCGTGCGACCCCTATAATGCCGAGCGGATGCGGCAGGCGCTGCTGTCCACCGGACGCACCTTCGGCTTTTGTGTGACGGTGACGGCGGTGCGGGAATACCACCGCTATTGGCGCAGCCGGTGCAGCAGCTTCCGCTGCGGCACGGACACGGACGGCACATGGGCGACGCACATGAAGATCTATCGCGGGATCTTCGATTTCCTTGAAGATCCGAACCGCGGGCATTTCTTCGATATGGATATGCTGGATGTCGGCACACCGCACCAAAACGACGGTTTTTGCTGCCGCCTGACCGAGGACGAGCAGGTGGCGGTGTTCACCATGCGCGCGTTTTTCCAGTCGCCGCTGCAGATCGGCAGCACGCTGGAGGCGGTGACGCCCTTCGAACTGTCGTTGTATGCCAACGAGGAAGTGCTGGCGATCCATCAGGACACGCTGTGCGCGCCGGCGCATCCGTGCCTGATCCACGAGGAAGGGCAGACGGTCGTACACGCTTTCACTAAGCGGCTGGCCGACGGGAGCATCGCCTATGCCGTGTTCGATCTGGGCGAAACGGCGCAGCCGGTCACGCTTTGGCTGGACGGGGAACACCGGATCCGCGACCTGTGGCAGAAGCAGGACATCGCGTCCGCCTCGCGGATCGACCTGACCATGCCGCCGCATTCCGCACGCCTGTTCCGGTGCGTGCCCGTCGAATAAAACGCGAAAAATGCCCGCTGCGCAATAAGCGCAGCGGGCATTCTTGCGTTTTGACGATCAGCCGTCGATCTTGGGCGTGCGGACGATGGCGGGATCGGTGAAGATGTCGCATTCGTCATAGCTGGTGGTCGAGAACTCGCTGATCACGGCGCCCTCCGGCCCGGCTTGGAACCAGTGGAGCGTGTTCGGGTGCATGGTATACTGCTCGCCGGGGTGCAGCACGATCTCGTGGAACACGGTGTACACGCCCTGCGGCGGCTTGGCCTTGGGGGCAGCGGCCGGCTCGCCCTCGACGTACAGGTACACCGTGCCGTAGCGGCAGCGGAACGTTTCTTCCTTGCCGGGGTAGCCGATGCTCTCGATCGGGGCGTGGCGGTGCTCCGGGCAGGTCTGGAACGGGATCAGCGCCATCTCCTTGGCGCAGCAGCGCTCGGTATTGACGTAGATGATGATCTCCGTGCCCGTTTCGCGCACGTTGCCGAGGGCGTAGTCCGTGATCTCCAGCGCCGCCTTTTCGGCGTCGGTCAGCACGATGTGCGCCTTTTCGTACAGGTCGAAGGCCTCTTGTGCCAGCCGGTCATAGTCTGCTTGTTTCATCGGGGTGCTCCTTTCTGTTTGTCTGCGATCATTACTATCGACAGACATGGGCACGACCGCCTGTCGGTGTGCCTTTTTGGCGCTTTTCGTCCTTTTCGGCTTGGCGGGCGTCAGCCCGCCTGTGCCTCAAAAGCCAAAGACCGCACGAAAACGCATCACTGACAGGTGCTGCGCAGTTTTGCCGAGCATACGATGCCGAGCATACGATGCCGAGCATACGATGCTCTGCAAAACACGTGTGTTCCCTTGTTTATCGATAGTATAGTCGTTTGTTTTTGAAAAGTCAACGGTTTTTTCAGCGGCAGGACAGCGTGAACGTGAACGAGGCATCGTCCTCGCACCACGTTTTGTAGTTCGTGCCCCAGCGGTTGTTGAACAGCGCGTACCACATCCCGTGCTCCAGCGAGGGGACGCGGTCGTCCAGCCGGTACAGGCCGCGCCCGCCGACGGCGCACAGCGGCGCGTGCAGCGCACGCAGCGTCAGCGCACCGTCCGCGCCGTCATACCGCCACTCGCGCACGATGTGCAGCTGGCGGTTGCCCATGCTGACCACGTCGTAGGGCGAAACGGACACACCGAGTTTTTGCATCCGCCAGCGGTGCGGGTTTTCCGTATGCGGGCAGAAACCGAGCCAGATCGCCTCCGGGATGCGGGAGGCATCCTTGCGCGTCCACGCCAGATCGACCGTCAGGTCGTCGTCGAAGGTGTAGGTCAGGCGCATCTCGCGCGGGCAGCCGTAGCGTTCGCAGGCGTCCGCGTCGCCGACCAGCCGCAGCGAGAGCGTGCTGCCCTGTGCCGCCATCCCGGCCAGCGCGAAGCCGCAGGTCGTCCGGCGCAGATCCGGCACGCGCTCCAGACCGGGCTTGCAGAAATCCGCCTCCGTCCATGCCAGACCTTTGTCCAGCCGCACGTTGTAGCGGTATTGCGAGGCGCGCACCGTCAGCGCATCATACACGTCGTACAGCGGGCGGGCGATCGTTTCCTCGCCCAGCGCGGCATCGGCCAGCAGCCGGTCGCCGCAGCGCAGATACGATAGGCTGCCGTCCGCTGCCACGCGGCACGTCCAGTGGCCGAAGGTCAGATCCTGCCCCGGCAGGAGCGAGAGATCTGGGCGCAGA
>JAJXDX010000079.1:6368-7932 GCA_021640185.1 Oscillospiraceae bacterium
CGCCTCGGCGCGCAGCGCCGGGGGCAGGGACGCGATCGCGTCGTCCAGATAGGCCATCTGCTCGGCCTGTGCGCGCTCGTAGAGGCTGTATGACCCGGTAGTGTCGCCGCCGCGGAAGATGTCCAGCTCGTGCTGTACGACCTCGTGCAGCGTGCCGCGCTGATCGCCCAGCAGCGAGATGTCCGTCTTGTCCTTTGCCCGCGCCGCGCGGAACGAGGCTTTGTCCCAGTTGGTGAGATCGAACAGGTACTTTTTGATGTCGACGCTGCAGGTGTGCTCTGCGATCAGCAGCAGATCCGTCATAAAGCGGTGATAGTACGGCTGCTCCGGCGACAGGCTGCCGTCGGCCAGCCATTCCGTTTTCAGCCGCAGCAGATCTTCGTACAGGCCGATCTTGACCGGATCCGTGCCGCAGCCGTGGATCCACGTGTCGCCGATCTCCTCCCGCACGACGGGCAGCCGGTCGCGGATCGGCCGCAGCGCGGCGGCGAAATCGTCGAGCGTCGAGGCCACGACCTCCGCGCCCGGATACTTTTTGCGCAGATCCGCCATCAGGCGGCGGATCTTGTCGGCGTTCTGCGGGCCGGTGTTGTCGCCGGTGTAGGCGATCTCGATCGCCTCGTCGAAGCCGTCGATCGTCAGCGGCTTGCCGTAATCGTCGGAATAATGCACGATCACCTCGTGATCGCCGCACACCCAGCGGAACAGCTCCGGCACGCGCGGCATGGGGGAGCCGCAGTTGACGCCGATGTGCAGGTATTCGATCCCGGCCGCGCACAGCGCCGGGACAAGGCCGATCGTGTGGCCGGGGACGTCGGTCATCTTCGCGGCGATCGTGTGCCGGCCGTAGCGGCGGTCGAGCGCCTGCGCGAGCGACAGGTCGAACCGGAGCAGCTCCGGATCGAGCAGTTCCGTGTGGGTGGTGGTCGCCAGCCCGTGCCACGCGATGTCGCCGCGGCGGACGGCCTCGTCGAGCTCGGCCGTCTGCTGCGGGTCGGCGTGGGACAGATAGTCGTCGAGCAGGAACGAGCCGACCGTCCACACGAACTCGCGCCGGCCATCGGTGTTCAGCTCCCGCGCGATGCGCAGCGCGCGGGGGATGTATTCGGTGCGGTACTTTTCCAGCACGACCGAGGACAGATCCGTGTACCCGATATCCAGATGCGTTTTGAAGATCACGTGTACCTTGCGGATGCCTGTGTTAGCCATGGTGTCCTCCTTTGCCCGGTCAGAGCAGTTCGCTGAGGTCGCGGACGTGGCAGTCGGCCTGCGGCAGCCGCTGCGGCGTGCCGATGCCGACGGCGTAGCAGCCTGCGGCGTGCGCCGCCTCGATCCCGGCCTGCGCGTCCTCGAACACGATGCACTCGGCCGGCTTTAAGCCTAGCGCCCCCACCGCGACGGAGAACACCTCCGGATCCGGTTTGGCGCGGCTGACGCGCGTGCCGTCGATGACGGCGTCGAACAGCGGGCCGATCCCCAGCTTTTCCAAAATGAGCGGCGCGTTTTTGCTGGCGCTGCCCAAGGCGATCTTTTTGCCCTCGCTGCGCAGGCGGCACAGGTAATC
>JAJXDX010000455.1 GCA_021640185.1 Oscillospiraceae bacterium
GTATTTTCATGGCACGTCGTGAGTTTCATGGCACGCCGCGAGCATTATGGCACGCCGTAAGCTTGGGGATAAGCCGATGGCTTTTGCCGTAACGCGCGGCCGGTTTTTGTGGTGCGCCCGCCGTCTTTGTTGCCTCGCCGCAGCCGATTTTGGCTGCGGCGAAATTTTTTTGCAAAAAAGCTTGACAAACCGAAAAAGATGCGGTATATTATATTTGTAATCGTTACAAGATAATAACGACTACAAAACAAGAAAAGAGGTGAGGCGATGGACAGAGCACAGATCGCGGCGCTGATCGGCAAAAACGGCCTGCGTCCGACGGCGCAGCGGGTGGCGGTGTACGAATACCTGCTGCGGCGCACGCATCCCAGCGTGGACGAGGTGTTCACCGCCGTCAGCCGGGACGACCCCAGCTTATCCCGCACGACGGTGTACAATTCCCTGCACGCGCTGGTCGAGGCGGGATTGGTTCTGGAGCTGTCGCTGGCCGGCACGCAGGAGCGGCATTATGATGCCGATACCTCGCTGCACGCGCATCTGCTGTGCCTGAGCTGCCGCCGGATCTTTGACGTCCCGGTGGCGCACGCGGCGGCCAAGGTGCTGCAGCCGGAGGGCTTCACCGTCCGGACGACCGAGATCGGCTTCACCGGATATTGCCCCCACTGTGGGGAAAACTGATCGTCGCAGGCCCCGCTTGGCGGGAAAAAATATCATTTCATTTCGGAGGTAAGGATCATGAAAAAGTTCGTTTGCAGTGTGTGCGGTTATGTCCATGAAGGCGACAGCGCCCCGGCGGTCTGCCCGGTGTGCGGCGCCCCGGCCGAGAAGTTCATCGAGCAGGGCGGCGAGCGCGCGTGGGCGGCGGAGCACGTCGTCGGCGTGGCCAAGGGCGTCGATCCCGCGATCGCGGAGGATCTGCGCGCCAACTTCAACGGTGAGTGCACCGAGGTCGGGATGTATCTGGCGATGGCGCGCGTCGCGTATCGCGAGGGCTATCCGGAGATCGGCCAGTATTGGGAAAAGGCGGCCTACGAGGAGGCCGAGCACGCCGCGAAGTTCGCGGAGCTGCTGGGCGAAGTCGTGACCGACAGCACGAAGAAGAACCTCGAGATGCGTGTGGAGGCCGAAAACGGTGCCACGGCGGGCAAAACGGCGCTGGCCAAGCGCGCCAAGGAACTGAACCTTGACGCGATCCACGACACCGTGCACGAGATGGCGCGTGACGAAGCCCGCCACGGCAAGGCCTTCGAGGGCCTGCTGAACCGCTACTTCG
>JAJXDX010000080.1 GCA_021640185.1 Oscillospiraceae bacterium
ACCGGAAAGCTCTCCGATCGGCGTTTCCGGCAGGGCGGAAAACGCCTGCTGCACCTGATCCGGGCGCAGCAGCGGGGCGGCGTCCGCCAGCTCCTGCGGCGTCGGCGCGCCCGCGGTCAGGTATTCGTCCAGCCGGCCGCCCGCCGCGCTTTCCAGCAGCGGCGAGACCTGCCCCAGCAGCTCGTCCACCGTGACGCCGAAGATCCCGGCCAGCTCCGGCAGCTTGCCGATATCCGGCATGGAGGCGCCGCGCTCCCAATTCGATACCGCTTGGAAGCTGATGCCCATCCGGTCGGCCAACTCCGGCTGCGTCATGTTCTGCGCTTTGCGCAGGCGGGCGATCTGCCGCCCGATCTTTACCGTGTCCAACATACGATGTTCTCCTTTTCGGGGATAAAGTCGCGGCAGCTGCCGTGCTGTCCTCATCCTACCGCGGACCGGCCGAAAAAACCAGCGAGCGGTGCTTGAGTTTCCCGCTCAAGCACCGCTTTAGCGGGCAGGATCACAGGATCTCCACCGTACCGTCCTCATGCACGCACAGCGTGTCACCGGTCTTGACGGCGGCAAGGAACTCGTCGCCCAGACAGTCGACGGTCGGCAGCGGGCGATCCGTCCAGACGTCCGCCAGGATCGCACCGGCGGCGGCCAGCGAATCGATATGCCCGGAGAACAGCAGGCACGCCGGGCTGCGCCCCATCGCGTGGGCGGTGTACAGCACCATGCCGCCGGTGGTGGAGCCGATCGTTTGCGGCAGGCACAGCGCCGCGCCCGCCATCGGCTTGCCGAACAGGTCGGGGTTGTTCTGATCGCCGCACTTGCCGGTCTTGTCGCCGAACATCAGGCTTTTTTGGTACGACGCCAGCGTGTTGAAGCCGCCGTGCGACACCAGCGCCGTGGCTTTGGCGCTGCCCGGCACGACCGGGCGTCCTTTGAAGGTCTTCATGCGCGGTCACCTCCCGTAACGATCGCAAGGATCTCGTCCGACGGATAATAGCGCGCCGTGGTGTAGGTGCGCAGCTTGTTCGAGTTCGTGATGACCGGCATCTTCCCGGCCAAGGGGTTATTCATGTACATCAGCGGGCAGATGTAGCTGAGCACCGCGCCCGTGCGGCGCAGCACCTCGGCATCCGGCAGCCTTTCGAACTCCTTGACCACGGCGGGGGCGGCGGTCAGCACCGTTTTTACCCGGACGCGGTCGCGTCCCGTTTTGGCCAGCCCCTCGCTGATGCGGTGTGTCCAGTCGCGCAATTGCGACAGCGTCAGGTGCGGGCAGCCGATGAAGCACAGCTTCGGCTCGGCGGACGGATCCTTCCACATGACCGGGTAGGAGGCGCGCACGCGCTCCAGCTCCGCGTCGTCGATCACATAGGTCTGTGCGCCCTCGGCGATCAGCGTGTCGCCCTGCCGCACGGCCTCGGGCGTCAGGCCTTCGATGTGATACAGGCCCACCGCGCCGTTCGAGGCCGTGGCCGCGCCGAAGTCCTTCAGGTAGGCGCACACGTCGTCGGTCAGGCTGTCGCCGAGCATCGGCGACAGGCCCTTGACGTACGGCACGTCCTCCATCACCTTCATGCCGATGGCGCTGCCCAAGATCTGCGCCTCCGGCAGCTGGGAGGTGCGCACCTCCACCACCCACGTCGCGCGGCGCCCCTCATCGGTCAGCAGGCCGAAATACGGCACGAAGCCGACGATGGAGCCGAACAGCTCGATGATGCCGGAGTTGCGGTTGCACCGCGCGCCCAAAACGGAGTTCGCATACACGACGGCGCTCGATTCCGCCCAGCTGAGCACCTCGCCCTCGTTCGGGCGGTTGCCGATCTCGTCCAGATAACAGGTGCAGGTGTAGGCGCTCTCGTCGCACAGGCCCAGCTTTTTCAGCTGCTCGTCATACGACTTCTGCTTCGTGTACATGAATTTGTTGAACACCAGGTTTTTGATCGGGTCGGACGGGACGTTTTTGTCCAGCGGCCGCGGATCGACCGAGAATTTCTGCCCGGACACCGCGCCGTCTGCGATCAGGCGGTCCATCAGCTCGTATACCGGGGTCATCACGCCAAGGCCGAAGCTGGTCACCAGATGTCCCATCTTGCCCGTTACCGGCACCATTTTTTCGGCGCCGAACGTTTCGCCGTACATCACCAGCGTTTTCATGACCTTTGCCATCGTTTCGCCGCGCGCGCCGTCCAAGATCTCGCGCTGCTCGGCGGTCAGCTGCATCGCCATCGGTCACCTCTCCTTTCTTTACAGGGCCATCGCCACGTCCCACGCCCGCCAGATGACGGTACGCAGGTTGCCGACATGTTCGCAGTCGCCCACCAGATGGACGTGCCGTCCGGCGGGGGAAAGCGGCGTGGGCGTATAGCCGATCGATACGATCACGCTGTCGCCCTCGATCGCAAAGGGCGTGCCGTCCTTGCCGACGGCGGTGACGCCGGTGTCCGTGATCGCCTGCACGCCCGTTTCCAGATGCACCTCAACGTCGTTGAGCGCGAAATAGTCGCGCAGATACGACGAGTTCGCAAGGCACACGCCCTTGACGGCGATCAGATCGTTCTTCAACTCCACGATGACCGGCTGCTTGCCCTGCCGATGGAGATCGAGCGCGATCTCGCACCCCGTCAGGCCGCCGCCGACCACGATGACGCGCTGCCCTACCGGCTTTTTGCCCAGCAGATAGTCGCACGCCTCCACCGCGCGCTCCGCGCCGGGGATCTTCAGCGTGCGGGCGCGGCTGCCGGTGGCCACGACCACCTCCTGCGCGCCCAGCGACGCGACGTCGCGCACCTCGGTGTTCAGGCGCACGTCGACCGACAGCTCCTTCATCTGCCGCTCGTACCAGCGGATCAGCTCACGGTCCTTTTCCTTGAACGACGGCGCGGCCGCCGCGATGAACACGCCGCCCAGCCTATCGCTCTTTTCGTACAGCGTCACGTCGTGGCCGCGCAGCGTCAGCACGCGCGCACATTCCATGCCGCCGATGCCGCCGCCGATCACGGCGATGCGCTTTTTCTCCTTGGCGGGGACGATGCGGTATTTTTTGGACTGCATCGTCTCGGGATCGAGCGCGCAGCGCGCCATGCCGGCGTTGTCGGCCAGCGTCTGGTCGTTGCCCACGCCGTTGTAGTGCGCCATGTTGAAGCAGGCGTTGTGGCAGCAGATGCAGGGACGGATCTCGTCCTGCTCGTCGTTTTTCAGCTTCGTGACCCACGCGTAGTCGGCCAAGAACTGGCGCGCCACGCCCATGGCGTCGATGCGCCCCTCGCGCACGGCGGCCGCCGCCGTGTCGGGATCCATGCGCCCGGCGCAGACCACCGGGATGTCGACGAATTTCTTGATGTGCTCGACCTCGGCCAGATTGCAGTTCTGCGGCATATAGGGCGCGGGATGCGCCCAGTACCACGCGTCGTAGGTGCCGTTGTCGCAGTTGAGCATATCGTAGCCCGCGTCCTGCAGGTATTTGGCGGCACGCTCGCTTTCTTCCATGTCGCGCCCGACCTCGATGTAGTCCTCGCCCGGCAGTGCGCCCTTGCCGAAGCCTTTGGTCTTGCTGACGACCGAATAACGCAGCGACACCGGGAAGTCCTTGCCGCAGCGCTCCTTGATCGCGCGGACGATCTCGACGGGGAAACGGTAGCGGTTCTCGAACGAGCCGCCGTATTCGTCGGTGCGCAGGTTCGTGTATTTCATCGTGAACTGGTCGAGCAGATAGCCCTCGTGCACGGCGTGGATCTCCACGCCGTCGACGCCCGCGTCCATGCACAGCTTGGCCGTTTTGGCAAAGGCCTCCACCATCTGGCGGATCTCCGCCACCGTCAGCGGACGGGAGATGCAGCTGTCGTCCCAGCGGTTGGGCGTAGCGCTGGCGCTGGCGGTCAGATAGCTGACGTCCAGCACCGGCTTCATCACCGTGCCGAGCGCCTTGTTGTGCAGCGCCTTGATCATGATGTCGTTGATCGCCAGCGAGCGGCCGAACCCGGCCGTCAGCTGCACGAACATCTTGCAGCCGGTCTTGTGGAACTCGTCCATGAAGGCCTTCAGCCGCTCGAACTTGCCCTTGCCCTGATACAGCCATTTGCCAAGCAGGATGTCCCGGATCGGCGCGATGCCGGGCAGGATCAGTCCCACGTCGCTTTTCGCGCGTTCCAGCAGGAAATTCGCGGCCTCCTCGTCAAAATGGTTCGGCTCCATCCAGCCGAAGATCGAGGTGCCGCCCATCGAGGTCATCACGATGCGGTTTTTGATCTCGACGTTGCCGATCTTCCACGGGGTGAACAGTGCGGCGTATTCTTGCTTCATGTTAGCCCTTCCTTCCGAAATGATCATTGGTCACTATCCCGATGATAGCACATCTTGCCGCGCCCGTCAATGCTTTTCGTGCGGGCGCACATGACAACACACCGGCGGCCCGGGCATCTGCCCGGACCGCCGGTGTGTTTGCTTTTCGCGTTATTTCGGCTCTACCCGGCCGTGCATGACGTCGTCCAGCGTGATCCGGTCAAGATAGCCGTCGATCACGCTGTCGAGCTGCCGCCACAGCGGCAGCGTGCGGCAGATCTCCGCCCGGGCGCAGCCGTTCTCGACACACGCCACCGGCGCGAGCGACCCCTCCGTCAGGCGCAGGATCTCGCCCGCCGTGATCGCGTTTGCCGGGCGCGCCAGACGGTAGCCGCCGTCTTTGCCGCGTGTGCTGACGATCAGCCCCCCGCGCGAGAGCATCGCCGCGATGCTTTCCAGATATTTTTGCGAGCTCTCCTGCCGCCGGGCGATCTGCCCCAGCGGGATCGCCGCGTCGCAGCCGTCCTGCGCGTGCTCGGCCAAGTCGATCATCACGCGCAGCGCATAGCGCCCTTTCGTGGATACCATCATGGGACAGCCCGCCTTTCATTTCCTACAAAACCGATATGATAATAGGATACCAGAGATCCGGCAAAAATGCAAGCATTATTTTGCGCCGTTCTCCGCCGGGTCGTCCGGCAGACGGCGCAGCAGCGCCGTCGCCACCGCACCGATCAGTGCACCGGTCAGCAGACCGGACAGCAGCAGCACCGGCAGATACCATGCCACGCGCCACGTGCGCAGCACGGCCGCCGCCACGGCCAGCTGCCCCAGCACGTGGCAGACGCCGCCCGCCATGCTGACCCCGATGACGCTGAACCGTCCGCTGCGGCGGCACGGCACCATCGCCGCAAGGCTGCAGATCCCGCCGGCCAGTGCATACAGCATCGCGGCCGGGCTGCCGAAGGTCAGCCCGGACAGCAGGATGCGCAGCAGCGCCACGCCCGCGGCATCCGCCGCGCGCAGGCGGTACAGCACCACGACGGTGACGAGGTTGGCCAGCCCCAGCTTGATGCCCGGCACGCCGACCGAGGGCAGCAGGCTCTCGAGATAGCCGAAGATGAACGCCGCCGCGACCAGCAGTCCGTACAGCGCCGCGCGCCGCGCGGGGGAGCGTTTTGCCGTCATGCTACACCTCCGCGTCCACGTCCGCCGCGCCGTCGACCGTGACGACGACGCGGTTCGGCAGGCAGATGATGCTCTCGCCCGCGCGGGACACCGCGCGGTGCCGCACGCACAGCCCGTCCGGGCAGGAGGCGGCGCACACGCTCACGCGTCCGTCGCGGATGCGCACCGTGTTGGTTGCGCCGTCCGCGCCGGTCACGATGTAGTCGGTGTCCGTGTCCAGCGGCAGCACCGTCACGGTCTGCCCGTTTTGCTGCACGGTCACGGTGCGCCCCGCCGGCGGCAGCCGCCACAGCAGCACGGCAGAGAGCGCCGCCGCGCCCAGCACGGCGGCGGCCAGCACGGTATCGGCGCGGCGCAGGCGCAGCGCGGACAGATCCTTCATGCTCTGCCTCCCCAGTTGATGTATGTTCCGTATGATCCGGTCACGATCATACGGAACGGATAGCCGAAATGAACCCCCACGCGTCGTTGACCGCGTCAACGACCGCCTGCGAGGATACGGTGGAGCCGGACAGCCCGTCGATCGGCGAGCCGAGCACCGGCACCGTCCACAGGCGCACCGGCGCCAGCCGGCCGGAGAACTGCGCGGTGAACCCTTCCGTGGCCACGCGCACGCCGAGGTATTCCGTTTCGTTCTGCTCCAGCACGCGGATCCCGGACAGCAGCGTCCCGTCGGCGGAAAACGTGGACTGTACGCGGATCCGCGATTTGTAGCCCTGCCGTTCGGTCACGAGCAGATAGCCGTTCGCCGCGCCGTTTTGGTCGAGCAGCACGGCGGCGGACAGCAGGTGATACCGTTCGGCCTGCTCGGCGGAAACGGCGATCGGCCGCGCACCGGCCGTGCCGATCGGCACGGCGTGCGCCGTCAGGTAGCCGCGGCGCAGCGCGGGATAGCCCAGCACAGCGGCAAAGAGGAGCGCCGCCGAGAGCGCCGCCATCAGCAGCAGCGCGGGCAGACGGTGCGGGGAACGGTAGCGGGCATCGCCGGTCATGGCGGCTCCTTTCCGCCGGCCGACGGCCGGCTAGGTCAGATACGCGGAAAAGCCGGAGGAATAGGCAAGTGTGCCGTCGTTTTTTATCCACACGGCCTCCACGCCGGACAGTTGTTCCACCCAGTTCGCGCCGTCCTCCGGCGTCAGCAGGAACAGGGCCGTGGACAGCGCGTCCGCCATGGCGCTGTCCGGACAGATGACCGTGACCGCGCGCATGAAGGCGGCGGGGTAGCGCGTAGCGGGATCGATGATGTGGGCATAGCGCCGGCCGTCTACGGTGAAAAAGCGCTGATAATCGCCGCTGGTGACCACGGCGGCGTCATGCACGCCGACGGTCAGCAGATAGCCCTCGCCGTCCGGATCCTGCACCCCGATGACGAAGGGCGCACCGCCGGGCTTGCCGCCCACCGTGCGTACGTTGCCGCCAAGATCTAACAGCGCGTTCGTCCATCCCAGTTCTTCGGTGACGAACTCGGCCGCGCGCTCCGCCGCGAAGCCCTTGGCCAGCGCGCCGACGTCGACGCGCGCCAAAGGATCCGTCAGCTGCGCCGTCCCCGCGGTCAGATCCACCACAAGGGATGCCGGGTCGATGTGCCGCGCCGCGGCACTGAGCGTCGCGTCGTCCGGCAGCGCGGCGCGGGCGGGATCCTCCGCCGCGGCGGTGCGGGCATCGTGCCATGGGGCAAGCAGCGCGCCGGACACGATGTTCACCCGGCCGTCGGTCTGCGCACAGACCTCCAGCCCGAAGGACAGCAGCTCCAGCAGCTGCCGGTCGAGCGCCAGCGCCCCGCCGCCTGCGGCGGCATTGAGCGCGGCCAAGTTCGGCACGTCCGGATAGGTGGTGTAGATGTCGCACAGACGGTGCAGCCCGGTCAAAAACGTGTGCAGCCGCTCGGCGTCCGCCGCAAAGCGCTCGCCGTCGACGTTATAGGCCTTGACCGTGGTGACGGTGTCGAACAGATCCAGCCATGTCACGCTCTGCCCCGCCGCCGCGCGGGCGCACCCGGCCGTCCCCGCCGCCGGCAGCAGCAGGGAAAACAGCAGGCACAGCCCGATCTTTAGGCGGCGGAGCATGGCGTATCCTTCTTTCGCTTGGTGGGGTCAGGTCGTTTCGGCGGCTTTGACCGCCGCCTTGAGCAGCCCGGACACCCCGATCGTGCATCCGGCGATCGCGTCCGTTTTGCCGTCCGCGCCAAGCTTCAGGCCGGACAGCTCGGCCGGTGTCTTGCCCGCGGCGTAGGCATCGAAGGTGTTGGCCTGCTCGTACCATTCCTTCTTCAGCGAGGACGCCTCCTTCATCCCGTAGGCGTCGCCTATGGCGCGCTTGGTCTGCACCTCGCCGGACGCGGTGGTGAACGCGCCGTTCTCGACGGTCAGCTTGACCTGCAGCGTGTCGGTGCGGCAGCCGATGCCGCCGTGGCGTGCAAGGCCGGGGCGGCATCGGCTGCCGCGCGCAC
>JAJXDX010000081.1:0-4682 GCA_021640185.1 Oscillospiraceae bacterium
GTCATGCTTTGCGACAGCGAGAAATTCGGCTGCGATCTGTTCTCGGTCATCATGCCGCTGTCCGAGGCCGACCGGATCGTGACCGATAACGGCCTCGACCGTTCCGACCGCGAGGCGCTGCTGCGCGCCGGCCTGCCGCTGACGGTGGTCGACCTGCAGGGCAATGCCGAAGAATGAATATCACAAAAAAAGCATCGTGTGTGCCGCACACTGCGGCAGAAAGGAAGAACAGCATGGATACCATGGGACTGACCCCCGCAAAATTGGCCAAATACTTCGATCAGACGCTGCTCAAGGCGTATGTCAGCGAGGATGACTTCCGCACCTTCTGCGAGGAGAGCGCCCGCTACCGGTTCAAGATGATCGCGATCAACTCCGCCCCCGTCAAGCTGTGCAAGGGCTTCCTTGCGGACAGCGACGTCCTCGTCGGCGCCGCGATCGGCTTCCCTCTCGGGCAGACCACTGTCGCCGATAAGGTGTACGAAACGAAGCAGGCCATCGCCGACGGCGCAGACGAGATCGACTATGTCCATAACATCGTCGAGCTCAAGAGCGGCCACCTCGACCGTGTCGAGGACGAGATGCGCCGCATCGTCGAGGTCTGCCGCGAGCACGGCCGCACGGTCAAGGTCATTTTTGAAAACTGTTATCTCAATGACGACGAAAAGCGCGCCCTGTGCGAGATCGCGCTGAAGGTGCGCCCGGACTTCATCAAGACCTCCACCGGCTTCGGCACGCCCGCGCCCGGCGTGGCCGTGGGCGCCACCGTGGCGGACGTGCGCCTGATGAAGGGCATGGTCGGCGATCAGATCAAGGTCAAGGCCGCGGGCGGCGTGCGCACGCTGGCCGACGCGCTGGCGATGATCGAGGCCGGTGCCGAGCGCATCGGCACCAGCGCCGGCGTCAAGATCGTGGAAGAGCTGAAGGCGCTGGAGGGCTGATCCGATGAAAAGCAAGGACGGACTGTCCCTGGAGGAATGGGAAAAGCAGCTTTACCGCCCCGCACCATCCCCCTACGAAGCGCCTGTCCTGCCGTTGACACCGGCCGTCACGTCCGCCGTCCCTGCGGGGACGGTGGGCGCGCTGTGCCTGAACGGGACGTTCTCCATGGCGGCGGACGGGGACGAGAGCGCCCGCCTGACCGATGACGGCTGGGCGGATGCCCTCCCGGCGGATGTTCCCTGCACCGTGGCGACGGCGCTGTTTGCAAACGGCAAGATCCCGGACCCGATGGTAGAGAAAAACGACCGCTTTGCGCGCGAGGCGGCGTATCACACCTGGTGGTTCCGGCGGGAATTTGCCTACGACGGCACGATGCGTGCCCCGCGTCTGGTGTTCGACGGCGTGTGCCATAAGGCCAGCTTTTGGCTCAACGGGACGCTGCTCGGTACGCACACCGGGATGTTCGCCGGTCCGGACTTCCCTGTCGGCGGGCTGCTGCGCCCGCACAATGTGCTGATCGTCCGGATCGATAACGATCCCGTCGACCGGCGGCATTACTCCCCGTATGCCGATTTCGACGACGGCTGGCAGCACGGCGTGGTGCTCAACTGCGTGTACGGCTGGCACTACGCCAGCATCCCGTCCCGCGGCATTTGGCGGGACGTTTGGCTGCGCGATACGCCGCTTTTGCAGGTGGAGCGGCCCTTCGTGTTCACCGAGGATCTGCGCGAGGGCACGTTCGGCCTGTGCATCCGCACATGCGGCACGGCCAAGGGCACGCTGCACGTCACGGTCGGGCCGGAGAACTTCTGCGGCGCGCAGCAGTCCTTCACCGCGCCGCTCGACCTGACGGGCGAGCGGCAGCTGCACTACCGGATCCGTCTGGACGACCCGCGCCTGTGGTGGCCGAACGGCTACGGCGAGCAGCCGCTCTATCGGATCGAGATCGCCGTGGATATCCCCGGCGACGCGGTGCAGCGGTTCACCGAGGTGACGGGCCTGCGCCAGATCGCGATGCTCCCGGCTGCCGAGCCGGAGGACGACCGGCAGGCCGCATGGCTGTCCGCCCCCTACAGCGAGGACATGAAAAAAGAGGGCGCACGGCAGTATAACTGGCGCATGACCGTCAACGGCCGCTATATCTTCGTCAAGGGGACGAACTGGTGTACGCTGGACGCGCTGCTGCGCTTCCCGCCACAGCGGTACGACCGCTTTCTCTCTTTGGCCAAGCAGCAGGATCTGCAATTGCTTCGCGCGTGGGGCGGCGGGATGCCGGAGAGCGACGATTTCTACCGCCGCTGCGACGAATTGGGGCTGATGGTACAGCAGGAGTGGCCCACGTGCTGGGGCTCGCCCCGCACGCAGCCGCAGGACGCGCTGTGCGAAACGGTGATCGCCAACACGCTGCGCCTGCGCAACCACCCCAGTCTGGTGCGCTGGGCCGGCGGCAACGAGCTCGGTGCATTCGATGAGCCGATCATCCTCAAAATGGGCGCTCTCGCATGGGAGCTCGACGGCACGCGTCCGTTCCACCGCACGTCGCCGTATGCCGGCTCGCGTCACGACTACAGCACCTATTGGTGGAAATTGCCCATGGAGGCTTCCCTCGCCCTCAATGCGGTGTTCATCGGCGAGTTCGGTATGGCCTCGTTCCCCTGCCGCCAGAGCGTGCTGCGCTATGTTTCGCAGGAGGAATACGACCGGTTCGACCCTGCGGCCAAAAACGCCTTCAACTACCACACGCCCCGGTTCAACGAGTATGCGGACGCGATCGATATGGAGCATCTGCTGCTCCACGCGCGTGAGTTCTGGCCGATCGAAACGTCCGACGATCTGGTGGAGGCGTCCCAGCTGGCACAGGCGGTGTGCCTGCGCCATGTTCTGGAGTCGCAGCGGGCGAACAGCCCCGTCGCGGCCGGTGCGTGCTATTATAAGCTGACCGACGTGTACCCGGCCGCCTCATGGTCGACGGTCGACTATTACGGCGTGCCCAAGATCGCGTACTACGTGGTCAAAAACGCATTCGCTCCCGTGCACGCCATGCTGCATTTCACCACCGTCGACGGCGTGACGGACTATCCGCTCACCGTGCTCGACGACCGCGGCGAGCTGTACGATAGCGACTGCCGGGCGGAGGTGACCGCCTATGACGGCGAGATGCGCCGGCTCTGCGGGCAGACGCTCTCCGTCACGCCCGGCCGCCCGGTCGTCCATGCGGGCAGCTTCACGCTTACCGAGGAACAGGCGGCACAGGTGCGCCTGCTGACGCTGACGCTCTATCGCGACGGTCAGCCGGTCGATCGCACGTTCTATTACGTCAACTACCGCACGCATGCGCTGCGCGCCTTCCCGCGCACGACGGTCGCGCTGACTGCGGGCGACGGCACGGTCACGCTCGAGAACATCGGCAGCGTCCCGGCCGTGGGCGTTTGGGTGGAATGCCCGGCACACGATACCGTGTTCACGGTGTCGGATAACTACCTCTGCCTTGCCCCCGGCGAGCGGCGCACGCTCGCGGTAAGCCACACGCACGGTCTCACCGTCCGCGGGCTGAACCTGTCCGGCGACTGACGGGCAGCCGATAACGGCACAAAAAGCGCGGATCGGAGAATTTTCTCCGATCCGCGCTTTTTTGCACTCACTTTTTCTTGCGCCGATAGCGGCTGAACTTGTCGTTCGCCTTCTGCCCCGGCCTTTGCGCCGACCTTTGTGCCGGCCTTTGCCCCGGCTTCTGCGTGCCCGGCGTCGCGCGCGGCGGCGGCGGATCCGGCGCGACGAGGCAGCCCTTGCCCGTGCCGATCAGATCCGTGCGCCCGGCGCGCCGCAGCGCCGCCAGCACCAGCCGCCGGTTCTCCGGCCGATAGTATTGCAGCAGCGCGCGCTGCTCCGCCTTTTCCTGCGGCGTGCGCGGCACGTACACCGGCTTCATCGTGTTCGGATCCAGCCCCGTATAGAACATACACGTCGATACCGTGCCGGGCGTGGGATAAAAATCCTGCACCTGCTCCGGGTGCAGCCCCTCTTTTTTCAAAAACAGCGCCAGCTTGATCGCATCGTCCACCGTGCTGCCGGGGTGCGAGCTCATCAGGTACGGCACGAGGTATTGCTTTTTGCCCTCGCTCTCGGTCAGTTCGTAAAACCGTTTGCGGAACTTCTCGTACACCGAAAAATGTGGCTTGCCCATATAGTCCAGCACCCGGTCGGATACGTGCTCCGGCGCCACCTTCAGCTGTCCGCTCACGTGATGGCGGATCAGTTCCTTGAAGAACCGCTCGTCCGGATCCGCCGCCACATAGTCGTAGCGGATGCCGGAGCGCACGAACACTTTTTTCACGCCCGGGATCGCGCGCAGGCGGCGCAGCAGCGTCAGATAGTCGCTGTGATCCACCTTCACCGCCGGGCACATCTGCGGCGCAAGGCATTTGCGGTCGCGGCACAGCCCGCGCGTCAGCTGCTTGTCGCACGACGGGGCGCGGAAGTCCGCCGTCGGGCCGCCCACGTCGTGGATATAGCCCTTGAAATCCGGCATCCGGACGATCTGCTCCGCCTCGCGCACCACGCTGTCGTGGCTGCGCGCCGTCACCTGCCGCCCCTGATGCGACGCGATCGCGCAGAAGTTGCACGCGCCGTAGCAGCCGCGGTTGTGGATGACGGAGAACTTGACCTCCGCGATGCCCGGCACGCCGCCCAGCGCCTCGTAGCTGGGGTGATAGGCGCGCATATACGGCAGGCCGTACACC
>JAJXDX010000081.1:4692-7897 GCA_021640185.1 Oscillospiraceae bacterium
CCGGCACGGCATAGCACGTGCCGCGGATGTCGGTCAGCGTGCGGATCGGCTCGCCCGCGTCCAGCCGCCGCGCGATCTCCACGATGTGCCGCTCGCCCATGCCGTACATCAGCAGGTCGGCCCCGCAGTCGAACAGGACGGACGGCCGCACCCGGTCGTCCCAATAGTCGTAGTGGGCAAAGCGCCGCAGCGAGGCCTCCAGCCCGCCCACCGCCAGCGGTACGTCGCCGCACAGGCGGCGGATCGCCCGGCAGTATACGATCAGCGCCCGGTCCGGGCGCAGGCCCGCCTTGCCGCCCGGCGAATACGCATCCTCGCTGCGGCGGCGCTTGGCGGCGGTGTAGTGCGCCACCATCGGGTCGATGTTCCCGCTGTTGACGAGGAACGCCAGCCGCGGCAGCCCAAAGCGCAGATAGTCCTCGTCGCCCTGCGGCTGCGGCACGATGCACACCGAAAAGCCCTCGCTCTCCAGCACGCGCGAGATGATCGCCGTGCCGAAGCTCGGGTGGTCGACGTAGGCGTCCCCCGTCACCAGCACGAAGTCCGGCTGCGTCCACCCGCGGGCAAGCATCTCTTCTCTTGTGATCGGCAAAAACGGCATGGCCCGTATGCACCTCGCTATTTTTGATATATCTCCAGTTTACCACGTTTTTGCCCGATCGGCAAGCCGCCGCCGCGCCCTATTGCCAAAAGATCTGCCCAGTGTCTGCCCACACCGGATCGGTTTAACTGTTCAAAGTGTGAAGATCTTAAAAAAGGGGCTTGACAGATGCAAGACCCGTGCTATAATGAGAGCAAATCCGAATAACGACGCCAGATAGAGGCGCGGATCCGATCAGTAGCAAGGATAACGGCAGGCGAGCCGTCTTGCGAAAGGCGTATCCGCCGAAGCCACGGTACGGTCGCCGCCGTCCGTCGGCTGGGGTCATGCAGAATATGCATGGCACTGTCACATGATGTGGAGAGCTATCACCGTTACGTCCCCCGGCAGCACTGCAGACTGCCGCGTGGGGCCATAGCCCGTGATACCTTTCCGGTATCGCGGCTTTTTTGTTGTCCGGATCCGAACACGATAAGTTACCGACCAAAGAAAAGGAGAGATCGTCATGAACAGAAGACTTTTGTCCGTCGCGGCGGCCGTGCTCGTCACGGCAGCGCTCGTGCTCGGCTGTGCCGGCTGCGGCCAGCAGGCGGGTACCGACCTCAGCAATGCCAAAACGCTCGCCGACCTCAAGGGCGCCAAGATCGCCGCGCAGGCGGGCACGTTCCACGCGGATGCGCTGTCCCAGATCGAAGAAGTCCGCTCCTCGACGTACCCGGATTTCACCGATCTGCTCACCGCGCTCAAGAGCGGCGCGATCGACGGTTACATCGCCGAGGAGCCGACGGCCCTGTCCGTCTGCGGCTCCGACGACAGCCTGACCTACATCCCCCTCAAGAATAACGACACCGGCTTCAGGGCCACGGCGGCGGACGTCGGCATCGCGATCGCGGTCAAGACCGGAAACGCGCTGCGCGATAAGATCGACGCGGTGCTGGCCGAGGTGACCGACGAGCAGAAGGCGCAGCTGATGGAGCAGATCGTGACGCTGGCGAGCGGCGGCACGGTCGAGAAGTTCGCGCTGGAGAGCGAAGCGCCCGCCCAGCCGACCGGCACGCTGAAGATCGGCATGGAGTGCGCGTACGAGCCGTATAACTGGACGGAGCTGAAGAGCGGCACGATCGGCGAGGTCCCGATCAGCGGCGAGGGCAAGAGCGGTCAGTTCGCCAACGGCTACGACGTGCAGATGGCGCAGTACGTGGCCAATAAGCTGGGCATGAAGCTGGAGATATACGCTTACGAGTGGGATTCGCTGATCCCGGCGGTGGACAGCGGCGCGATCGACGCGATCGCGGCCGGCATGAGCCCGACGGTCGAGCGTGAGCAGCAGGTGGACTTCACCCGCACGTATTACGAATCGAACCTCGTGGTCATCATCAAGAAGTAAGACGGCGGCAAATCGGCAACGGATAGGGTATAGGTGATCTGGATGAGTTTTTTGAATGACGTGATCGGGATCTTTCGGGATTACTGGCCGCAGCTTTTGCAGGGCATCGGCAACACGCTGCTGATCGCGCTCACCGGCACGGTCGTCGGCCTGCTGATCGGTATGCTCACCGGCATGGTGCGCACGGTCGCCCCATCGAAAAAGACCGCCCTGCGCGTGCTGCAAAAGATCGTCAACGGCATCATCGCGGTGTATGTGGAGATCTTCCGCGGCACGCCGATGATGGTGCAGGCGATGGTGATCTATTGGGGCTATGCCTACGCCATGAACGGCCAAACCTTGGCACTGATCCCGTCGGGCATCCTGATCGTGTCGATCAACACCGGCGCGTATATGGCGGAGATCGTGCGCGGCGGCATCATCTCGATCGACCGCGGCCAGTTCGAGGGCGCGATGAGCATCGGGATGTCGCACGGGCAGACCATGCTGCGGGTGATCATCCCGCAGGTGCTGCGCAACATCCTGCCATCCGTCAGCAACGAGTTCGTGATCAACATCAAGGATACTTCGGTGCTCAACGTCATCGGCGTGACGGAGCTGTACTATTTCGCCGGTGTCATCAAGCGCCAGAATTTCCAGACCTTCCAGACCTATCTGGTGGTGTGCGTGCTGTACTTCATCATGACCTTCGCGGTCACGCGCCTGCTGCGCTTGGCCGAGAAAAAGCTCGACGGGGAAGAGAACTACACGATCTTCGGTTCGCAGACCGACCCCGCGGCGGAGATCCGCATCAAAGGAAAGGAGGGCTGAGCCATGGCGGACGAGATCATTCTGGAGCTGCGCCATCTGCAAAAGCAGTTCGGTGAGCACAGCGTGCTGCGCGACATCGATCTGACCGTGCGCCGCGGACAGACCGTCAGCATCATCGGTGCGTCCGGTTCGGGCAAAAGCACCATGCTGCGCTGCATCAACCTTTTGGAAACGCCCTCCGGCGGCGAGATCCTGTTCCACGGCGAGAACATCCAAAACAAAGAGTTCAAGCTGGCCGATTATCGCGCACGGGTGGGCATGGTGTTCCAAAGCTTCAACCTGTTCGCGAACATGACGGTGCTCGAGAACTGCACCGTCGGCCAAACGACCGTCCTGCACCGCAGCCGCGCCGAGGCGCGCGAAACGGCCATGCGTTTCCTGCAAAAGGTGGGCATGGAGCCGTACGT
>JAJXDX010000456.1 GCA_021640185.1 Oscillospiraceae bacterium
CCGTAGTAGTCCGCCACCCGCACCACGAAATCCAGTCCGCATTCACGGATTCCTTTTTCGTAATGCGACAGCAGCGCCTGCGAGATCATCAGGTCGGCTGCCGCCTGTTTTTGGCTGATGCCGCGCTCCTTGCGCAGCAGCGTCAGCACGCGGGGGAAGGCTGCGTTCACCGTGGACCACTCCTCTTTTTTGCCTGTGTTCGCCGCCGGCCGATGGGCAGAGCACGCTCTGCCCGCCAAAAAAGGCGACACGACAAATCATAACTTTTTTCGACGCCGTTGTCAAGTGTGATTTTACGCTGCGTTGAATTTCGGCAGGATATACAGATCGTCCGCCGGCCGATGGCGATATGCTCCGGCCGGGCCGCGATCTTGCCAAAAATCGCCCGATTTTCGGCCGTAACAGAAAGGATGACCCATCATCAAGACCTACAAGATTCACCTGATCCGTCACGGGATGACCGAGGCCAACGCCGACGGGCGCTACATCGGGCGCACAGATCTGCCGCTTTCGCCGGAGGGGCTGCACGCGCTGCTGGCACTGAAGGAGAAATACGTCTATCCGGGCGCGGTGCGGTTTTTCTGTGGGCCGCAGCAGCGCTGCCGCCAGACGCTGGAGGTGCTGTATCCGGGCTGTGCGCCGACCGCGGTGCCCGGCTTATCGGAGATGGACTTCGGCGCCTTTGAAGGCCGCCGCATCGCCGAACTGAAGGGCGACGAGCAATTCTTGCGCTGGATGGAGGGCAAGCTGCCGGGCACGCCGGACGGCGAGAGCGTGGAGGACTTCCGCGGCCGCGTGTGCGCGGCCTTTGAGGCCGTGGTGGATGAACTGATCCACCGCGGGCAGACCGAGGCGGTCGTGTGCGCGCCCGGCGGGGTGATCACGCTGCTGATGCAGCTGTACTCGCTGCCGCGGCTGGAGCCGAAGGACTGCCTTGCCGCACCGGGACAGGGCTTCACGCTGCGGGTCACGCCCTCGATCTGGATGAACGAGCCGCTGGCCGAGGCGCTGTGCGTCATCCCGTGGGAAAAGGAAGAATAAGCGGCGAGCAAGATCGGGATCGGGCGTTCGCCCGATCCCTTTTTCGTCATTTTGTCGCGCTTTCTATTAGTTTTACGTTTAACTATCGGCGGATCGCCAATGGCGATCCGGCAAAGATCCTGCTATACTGTAGGGCATAAGACCGCCAAAGAAAGGAGCGACCGAACGAATGGACGGGAAAGAGCGTCCGCACTTCCCGTCGGATATGCCG
>JAJXDX010000082.1:0-2982 GCA_021640185.1 Oscillospiraceae bacterium
CCGCTTTTGAAGGCCGTACATCCGGCACCGTAATGTGCCATCGGGTAAGTCTGTCCGACGGACAGCACCTCGTTCCACAGTCCCTCCGCCTCGGCGTATGCGCCGTTACCGTAAGCGACGGTGGCCCGCTGCACGGAACGGATGAACGCCGTCGGCTCCAGCACCGTTACCGTGCCGTAGCTCTGATCGAGCACGTACAGCCGCCCGTCTGCGTCCGTCACGACGGAGACCGGCATGGCGAACTGCCCTTGGTTCGTCCCTTTGCCGCCGAAAACGGCCAAAAGATCGCCGGACGGATCGTATTGAAACAGGTGGCAGCTTTTCTTTTCGATGACCGTGACGATACCGTCCGCATCGACGCAGATATCGGAGAACTGGGGAAGCTCGCCCTCGTATCGTTCGCCGAACATGAACGCCTTGGACAGGATATTGCCGCTGAAATAGGAGGAAACGGCATCCTTCACCGTCTGCCAGTCGCTGTCCACGGCACCGACCTTGCGGTAGATGTTGTTCCCTACGGTATTGAGCGCTTTGATCTGCCCCTCCTGCGTATCTCGGCCGACGGCATAGATGATGCCCCGATCGTCTACGCAGAAATTATCATAAGGCGCAGCCGTATGTTTTTCGATGCTCTTCTTCTGCTCCTCCGAGGCGAAGCGCCGCAAAAACCAGTCGAGCAGATCGAAGCCGATGTCCGTCTGCCCGATGAAGCCGCGGAAGCGCTCGCCGGCGTCCATCAGCATGATGTTCTCGCCCATCAGCACGTAGATGGCCCCGGCCGGAGTGACGCCGATCTTGGTGGGCGCATAGGTGATCACATCCGACAGCATCGGAGAATCCGGCAGCCCATAGCTCTTGACGAACGTGCCCGAGGCATCGAAGCACACGATGCGCGCATTATCGGTGTCGGCAACATATACCGTGCCGTCGCCGTCCACGAACACGCCCTGCGGAGCGCAGAACGGGATGCCGTCTGCCGCCGAATACTCCTGCACGATCTGCCCGCCGGCGGTGATCTTCAGCACCCGATCGTTCTTCGTGTCGCAGATATATAAATAGCCGGCCTTATCGATGAACATATCCGTCGGCTGATCGAGGAAACTGCGCTTACCGGAGGCATCGACCACCGTATTGACGGTGTACTTATAGGTATACGCTTCCGGGATCGCGATGCGCTCACCGTCGTTGACCGTGTAGTCCCCTTGGGGAATGCCTGCCGCCGCGACGCACATCGGGAGCATCAGCAGCAGGAGCAAACAAATAATGCCGATCCTTTTCATCACACCGATCCTTCCTGTCCGATTCAACCCTTGATGCCGGAGTGTATCATCGTTTGCATGACCTTGCGCTGGGAAAGGCTGAACAAGATCACCGTCGGCAGCGTCATCAGAAGGGTCGCCGCTGCCACGGCACCGGCACGTCCGATGCCGGACCCGCCGCCGGAAACGGTATTGAGCGCCAGCGGCAAGGTCTTCATCGCCTGATCGTTGAGATAGATCAGCGGCGAAAAATAATCGTTCCACGTGGCTACGAAGCAGAAGATCATCATGGTCACCCACGCCGGAGTAAGCATCGGCATGATGATGCGCCAAAAGATGTACATCTCGCCGCTGCCGTCGATACGTGCGGCCTCCACCAACTCGTTGGGGATCTGTTCCATGAACTGCTTCACCAAGAAAAAGTAGTATGCCGAAGCCAAGGCCGGCAGGATGAGCGCCGCATAGCTGTTGACCAGCCCCAACTTATTGACGATCAGGTACCGGGGAATCTGGGTGACGAAGGGCGATACCATCAGCGCCGCCACCACGATCTCGAACCACAGCTTGCTGCCGGGCGGGCGGTGCTTGACCATACCGTAGGCAGCGAGCGAGCTGACGAGGATGGTCAGCACCACCGTGACTGCCGTGACCACCACGCTGTTGAAGATATAGCGGGTATAGGGCACCGCCGAGCTCGAGAGAGACAGCAGCAGATCCGAAAAATTCTTCAGCGTCGGAGAGCGCACGAAGAACTGCGGCGGGAACACATACAGCTCGCTGAGCGGCTTGAACGCGGTGCATACCAAATAGATGAGCGGCAGTGCAGTGAAACACACCAGCAGGAGCATCAGCCCGTATACGACGATCCACGACCCGGCAGAGCGCACACGGCGGGCAGTCAGAGGAGGTCTGCGCTTTTTCCAGCGCGTTTTTTCGGCTTTTATCACTTTATCCATCCTCCCCGGTCACTCACGCAGCGCATGCATCACGATGCGCCCCACCGCGAACGTGATCAAAAACAGGATCACCGCCACAGCAGAGGCATAGCCCATCTGGAAGCGAACGAAGGCATAGTCATACAGATGCGTCACGATGGTATGCCCGGCATGATCGGGGCTGGGCATACCGGCGACGGCGACTGCCACGTCGAACACGCCGAAAGCGGACGTGACCGCATTGATGGCACCGAAGAGCAGCTGCGGCTTCATCTGGGGCAGGGTCAGGTATCTCAGCTGCTGGAAGCGGTCCTTCACGCCGTCGATAGCGCCGGCCTCGTACAGCGAGCGGTCTGCGTTTTGCAGCCCGGCCAAAAACACCAAGAAGCCCGTGCCCATGCTCATCCATACCGAAATGATGATGATGACCGGCAGGATCGTGTGCGGATCTTGCGTCCACAGGATCGGATCGTCGATGATGCCGAGCTCCAGTAATACGTTATTGATCAACCCGTAGCGGTCGGAAGAAAAGAAATACAGCCACACGGTGCTCATGGCGATGCTGCTGGTGATGGACGGCGCATAAAACGCCAAAGCGAAAACGTTGCGCATCTTGAGCTGATCGAGCACCCACGCGGCGAAGAAGCTCATCATATAGCCCAGCGGGCCGACGATGACCGCATAGATGAGTGTGTTCTTCACCGCCGTCCAGAACACCGTATCGTCCACGAGCAGCAGCTCATAGTTTTTCAGCCCGACGAATTTGGCCGGCTGGAACAGGTTGTAGT
>JAJXDX010000082.1:2992-7828 GCA_021640185.1 Oscillospiraceae bacterium
GGTTGTAGTCGGTCAGGCTCAGGGCAAAGGCGACCACCACCGGCGCGATGACGAAAAGCACGAACAGCACGACGAAGGGAAGCTGCATGGCATACCCGACCCAGTTTTTTCGGATGAACCGCCGCACACTTCCCGCAGGACGGCCCTGCACGGACACACTGCTCACCTGTCCACCTCCGTATCATCGACGAACACACCGTATTCCTCTTGCTTATTGCGCAGCTCGCGGTCGATCTCCTTGACGGCCTCCTCCAGCGCGTCCCGCACGGACGACGAGCCGGCGATCACCACGTTGGTGAACGCATTGGTGATGTAACGGCCGGTATAATAGCCGCCCAGCACCACCGGAGACTCCTTGGCCCACTTCCATTGTTCACGGATCACCTGAAGGTCGCCCGCGTTCCAGTCAAGGGACAAAAACGCCTCCTCATTGGCGGTGTTCCACCGTGCCTCCACGCCCACCACGGCCTCCAGTTCCTTGGCATATGCCCGCTGGACGGCAGCCTCGCTCCACCAGCGGAGGAACGCCCAGCAGGGATCGTATTTTTCCTCGCTGTCCTGCCGCAGGATCATATCGCATTCCGCGGCGATCGTGCCGCAGGAACGGTCTACCTCACCGTTTTCTTTGCGTATGCCGGGCAGAGGGGCGATCGCCCACTTGCCGATCAGCTCCGGTGCGGAGGTCGAAAGCTGGATATACAGCGAATAGTCCCCTACACCGATCGGCATCTCCCCGGTGCGGAAACGGTTGAAGAAGCTGGCGCTCACCGGCGAACTGTAATGGGTGAACATCTCCGTATACTCCCGGAAAGCCTGATACGCCTCGGTGCTATCCAGCGCGGAGCGGTATCCGTCCTCGGTGTAATACGTCCCGCCGTGCTGGTACAAAAACTGCGTGAAGTCATTGTTCTGATAATACGTCAGCCCGTTCTCGAACAGCAGCGGCAGCGTGCGGTCATACAGATCCTGCCGGGTATCGGGGATCGGGATGCCGTATTTTTTCAGCACGTCTTTGCGGTAAAACAGGCAGCTGAAGCCCATCGTTTCCGGCAGAGCATACACCCCGCCGTTATAGCGGTAAGGAACGAAAAGCTGCGGCAAAAACCGCTGTGCCACCTGCTCGAAGTCGGAAAACCGCTGCAGATCGACCACCGCATCCCGGATGGCGAACTCCACCGGCGAGCCGGCGGCCACGCCCATGACCACATCCGGCGCCGTCCCGGAAACGATAGACAGCATCAGCACGTTGGCACTGCCCGCATTGAGCTGCGAAGCGGGGACGACGTTCACGTTCACCAAAACGCCGCTGCGGGGCGTAAAGTCCTCGTCTGCCATCTCCTTGACGATCTCTGCCCATTCGTTCCCGCGGGAGATCCACACATCGATGGCATCCCGGATCTCGGCCCCGTCATCCAGCACGCCACCGACGTTGTTGTAATCCTTGACGAAAGATACGAGGAAATTCTTCGCCGTGCTGCGCAGCCGCTGCCAAAGAGTAGAACGGCGCACGGGGATCGGTGCATCCGAAGCGGACAGGGTAAATTCGTCGACGATCAGCGGCTGTGACTGCATCTCGAGATACCACGAGCCCAAATTGGTCTGGGTCTGCGTCAACTGACCGTAGCGTTTGGCGATGGAGAACGGGTCGTCGATCAGGCTTTGGATCTGCCGGATCATCGACAAAAAATTGCTGCCCATGCTGGTGGAGCCGTGGGCGATGGCGCTGATCGTATCGTACTGCGCCTGCAGATCGTCCACCAGCCGCCGCAGGTCTCCCTCCAGCGTAGGGATGTATTTGAAGAACTGATGATCGTAATTCGGATCCGGATCGCTGCCGGTGAGCTGGTTGATGCTGAGCAGTACGGAGGACAGCAGCGAGATATCGTCATACAGGGTCTGCACGATCTCCCTCGTGTCCCCCATGACGACGGTCATCGTCAGCGTATGGGTCTTGCCCGCCTCCAGATAGAAGCGGAAATCGCCCCCGTCATCCCCCAGCACCACCGTCTGCCAGCCGGTGCTGTAGTCGAAGCGCACCGCTTCCAATTCGGCAAAAGGGATCTTGCCGTCGATCGCGATGCTGCGATAAGACGGCAGACCGTCCGACCAAGACTGCATGGAGCGCAGGGCGATGCGATACAGGCCGGTCTGCGGCACCGTAAAGGCAAAGGTCACAGCCTGCCCGCCCGAACGCCACGGATACCCGCCGACCGCGTTATATACCCGGTAACCGTAGCTGATCGGGACAGCCGACGGATCGCCGTCGCTCTCCAGACGCACGGTGGGATCGTTTTTGCTGACGACCGCCTGTTCGGCCTGCACCGTCAGCAAAGCATCCGTCGCCGGCACGTCCGGATAGGCAGCCGCCGCCTGTGCATAGGACGGCAGCGGCTCATAGGCCTCCACGGTCAGCGCCGACAGCGCGATCTGCTGCGAGATATACGTCAGGCTCAGGGTGTGCTCCCCGGCCGTCAGCGGAAAGATGAGCGGTGTTGCGTGATACCCGCTGCGGTCACGCAGCAGCGTCTCCTGCCAGCAGGCGATCTCCGCGGCCGAAGGGCGCACCTCGTCGCCGATGCTGTTCACCCGCACCTCCCCGTCGTCGCGAAACAGCCGATAAAACGGCACGGAGGCTGCCTCGAAAAACGGTGTGCGCCCATCGATGCATATCCCCCGCACGCCGGCACTGCCGGTGTCGCCGAGCATACTGTAGGCCACGCGGATGACATACCAGCCGCTCTGCTCCACGGTAAAACGCCACGTCAGGTCCCCGGCGGCGCTGTCCGAGATCAGCGCCGTGCGGGGATCGCCTTGGATGCCGGTCTCCCAGCGCAGAGCGCCGGCGGCCGAAACGCTCTCCAGCGGGATCTCTGCCGCCGGCCCGCCGGGCGCGTAGGGCTGCGCCTGCAGGACCTCCGTCATATACGGATCGCGCTGCTCCACGCCGTCCGAAAGGACGGCCGATGTGTCGCCGCTTTCGTTCCTGTCTTCAGCCGACGGGGCGGCAAGGACCGGTGCAGCGCATTGGACGAGCAGCAGCGCCGCAAGGCTCACCGCCGCACACAGCCGATGACGAACGGCTCGGCTCGCTTCCATATGTGATCTCTCCTATCGCAATACATCAGACGTCAGTCCCGGCATATGTCCGGTCTGTCCTTATCGGATATCCTTCAGTGCCACACGGGTGATCTCCATGACTTCCTTGTGCTTCGAATAGAGGACATACATATAGTCGCCATGGATCAGCACCTCCGGATAAGCGAAATATCCGCCTTTGGCCCAGCCGGGCGTCTGCATGACATACGGCTCGTTTCGCAGGATATACACTGTATCGAAATCCCGGCCGTCGTCCGACAGGCACAGCGCCAGCGGATAACGGGAATCGTTGCTGCAAAAGGGGTCGCCCACGAAATAAAAGCGCCCGTCCGGCAGCCGTCCGAAGTTCGGCATCGTATGGTCGGTGGCGAAATTCGTGGGATAGTTCCCGCTCCAAGTCGCGCCGTTATCGTAGCTCTCGCAATGCCAGATATAGCCCGCGTTGCTGCGCTGCATCAAATGGATGATCTTATCGTCCGTCTGGTACCAGGAGGCTTCGGTAAGCATCCGCGCACCGCGCCCGAGCGCCGCACGCAGGTCTTCCTCCGTTTGCTTGGACAGCAGCCAGTTATGCCCGTTCGGCGCGTCCGAATAAATGACGGCGTTCCCGCAGCCGCCGATATACCGCCCGGAAGCCGTGCGGCGGGGCGCCTCGTTGGCACTGACCGGAGAAGGCATCTGTGCGCCCCATGTGTCGCCGTCCCGCGTGCTGCGGTAATAGTCATGGCACCCGGCCAGTTCCCACGGGCGCGTAGGATCGAAGCTGCCGTCCTCCCGGAACATGGAGGCGGCGAAGTCATATTCCCGATACACGGCAAACAACTCATCTTCCGTGGCAAAAAGGAACCCGTTCTGCAGACAGGTATCGGCGCAGCTCCCCTTTTGCGGAGCACCCAACACGATCGGCGGATGCCAATGGAAGAAGTCCTCCGTCCAAGAAAGCAGCACCTGCTGGCCGGGGACATCCTCATCCGCCGGGCCGCTGGACCATGTGGCATACAGTCGGCCGCAAAACCACGCGAGCCCCGCGTGGTGACAATAGGTCCGGTCCGGATCGAATGGCGCGACCAGCAGGTGATCCGACGGCAGCTTGCCGTACATGAGCATCCGGTCGTTACGTATACGGGCGGCGGCCTTTTCCGCACTGACCTGCGGCAGAACGGGGTACACCGGCCGTTTTTTCATCGGCAAAGAGGCGGCGTGCCAAAAGGCCGGCGTAGGCCGATCGAACCAGATCCCGGCATCGAAATACCGCTGTGCCGTTTCCGTGCAGGGGAACAGCCCTGCCCATTTGAGCAGCACGGCATCCCCGGCCCGCAGACCGGCCTGCGGATCGAGCAGGCCGAGCAAAAGCTGCGTCCAACAGCCCCGAAGCGCCGGGTGCCGTGCCCGGCCGGTATCGATCGTCACCAGCTGCCAGTCGTCGGTGGGCGCATAAACGATATGCTCCGTCACCAGATCGCGCCAACTGTTCAGCGCCCGCACGTCCCGCATCACGCCCATCGACAGTTCTTCGCAGGCGGTGGTGCGCCACAGGGTGAAGCGATAGCGAAGCTCCGGGCGGCTGAGCCGCAGGCACAGCGCCAGCACCGGGTATTCACTGACGGACGTGCCGCTGGCACACAGCAGCTTGACCGCTGCCGGGTCCTGCGCCGTCGGATCTTCCACCGTGATGCGCAGAGCCTGCTCCTTTTCGTCCTCGGCAAAAACAGTTTTGTCGTTTTGCGGCCCGCTCAGCCG
>JAJXDX010000083.1 GCA_021640185.1 Oscillospiraceae bacterium
GAATAGTGAAAAGGTAATGATCGGCAAGCATCTGACGATACTTGCCGATCATTGGCCCGCCCGGAGGGATTCTGGACCCTGCTTTTCACGGGGCAGATCCAGTGCGCAGCCACTGATCATCCCACCGCGAAAAGCTGCACTTTTGCCGCTGGCAAAAGTGGAGGGCTTTCTGCTTACCTACCGACCGAACGAAGCAAGAAAGACACCACGAAAGTGGTGTCTTTCTTGCTTGGCCCGCCCGGAGGGATTCGAACCCCCGGCCTTTGGAATCGGAACAGACTAACAAACCCGTCAACCGCGCGGTTTATCGGCATTTTGACTTGCATCTTGACTTGCATGGAATTTTGCCTATGCCTGCGATCTGCCCTGTTTTTCCCGCGTCGGCGTTTGAAAAAAAGCGTCAAGTTTGGCTATGTCCGCCTCGCGCGTGAGGTTGTCGAGGTGGGTGTAGATCGACAGCGTCGTGCGCACGTCGGTATGGCCGAGCCATTCCTTGGCCGTCAGCACATCGACCCCGGCCGCGTGCAGCACCGTGGCGTAGGTGTGCCGCAGGGTGTGCGGCGTGATGTTGCGGATGGTCATCGGTATGCCGCCCGGCGAAAAACGCGAGCGCTGTGCGCCGACCTGCTGCCCATACCGTTCGTTGAGCACGGCAAGATAGCTTTCCCACATCCGGGTGAACGCGCTCTCGGTCATGTGCCGCCCGTCACTGCCGGGGACGAGCAGCTCCAGCGGCGAACGGTCGGCAAGGAGCGGCTGCAGATAGTCGGCAAGGACGGCATCGACCGGGATGGTGCGGGTGGCCGCGTCGGTTTTGCCGCCGGGCTTGAGCACCGGCGCGTTGCCGTCGAAGGCGATGGACTTGTTCACACGCAGACGACGGGCTTCGAGGTCGATATCGCCGACGGTGAGCGCCAGCAGCTCACCGCGGCGCAGTCCGGCGTGCATCATCAGCATGGCCGCCGTTTGCGCCCGATGCTCGGTCTGCTCGATCCAGTGGCGCTCCGTTTCCGTCAGGGCGAAGCGCTTGCCGCGCGGCGCCGATCTCGGTATCGTCACCCATTGGGTAGGGTCGACGGTGATCGCCCGGTCGCGCATCGCTAGGTCAAGGATCGCTGCGGCGGTGTTGCGGTAGTCGATCAGCGTCTTTTTGGCGCGTCCGTCGGCGTGCAGGGCGGCGATGCCGTCTTGGATGTCGGAGGTCAAGATCTCTGTCGCGGGGAGATCGCCGAGCCGGGCGCACCACCATTCGCATCGGCCCTTCAGGCCGCGGAAGTAGCAAGCAGATACGTCGCCGCTTTTGCTGTCGAGCAGGCGCTGTGCCCATTCGCGGAACGGCCGGTCGCCTGCGGCCACCCGTTCCCCGGCGAGCATCCGGCGCCGGATCTCGCGCGCCTTGCGGTCGACTTCCGGCTGCGTCGCGCCGTATACGCTTTTGTATTGCCGCCGCCCGTTCTCGTCCCGGCCAAGGTAGATCTGTGCCACATACCGGCCGTCCGGTCTTTTGGTGTATTTGGGCATAGAAAACACCTCCTTCAGAAAAAAGCGTTGACAAAAAATATGGGATCACCCCCGCGTGTGCGGGGAATAAATAAGCGCCCGGCATTCAGTTGTCAAGGGGCTGCTGCGGCGTGCGCGCATCGCAGATCTGAATGTTAAAATCGAAGCCAAGTTTTTCGCAGATACAAGTCAGTTCTCCGATCGTAAAGTCGTGCTCTGCCTTTTCCCACTGCGAAACCAGTCGAGGAGAAACGCCGAGCCGAACTGCAAACTCTTTCTTTGTCAGTCCTGCCTTGATACGGCACAAAGTCAGCTTTGCCGAGATCTCGGACAAATATAGGCTCTCTTTGAGTTCCGCTGGCGAAAGGTTTTTCGCCACCTCTTCAAGCAGAACCTCAACAGGTAAAGCATACGATCCGGTCGTTGTTTCCATGGCGTATCCACCTCCATCTGTTTGTTGATCTCTCCACAGCAAAAATAAGGGACCGCACGGAGGTTGTTATTGACCGACCAGCTGGAAGGATTTATCGTCAGCCTCCCCTGCGAGTTCTTCATTTTGTTCTTGATTTGCAGACGTCGTTTTTCTTCTCCACCCATGCGGGGATTTCAAGCCGTCGATATGTTCGAAAAGATCCTTCTTGATCAAGGCCCACATCGGATCAAGAATAAAGTCAATGCCCTCGCGGCGAGCCAGTTTTGCTGCCGGGACAAAATCGCTATCACCGGAAATCAGAATAATTTGGTCGACAAGCCTTTTATAAGCAAGAGATGCGATATCCAGACCGATCTTCATGTCAACCCCCTTCTGCTGTCCTAAGTTTAACTGAAGGTCATTAACGGTAAGATCCTCGATTTTCTTTTTCCCGGAAAGCAGTTCCCTCGTTACTTGCTGTCCGATGCTATAACCAGCATAAGCATCAGAAAGATCACCTAAACGCAGAGCAAATTTCCGGCGATGTTTTAATTCTTCCAGAAAAGTGCTCATCCAGCCATAGGTGAATGATTTACCGAAATCCACGTTCTGGTGCGTTAACGGGTTATAGATGTATTTGCTGATCGGCATACAATCATAATAGAACACACGATACAATTGGGTGCCGCCGCGCTCAGCTATATGATCTTTGCAATATCGTTCCAGTTCGTCTGCCCGTTCTTCCGGCGAGAGTTCACCGTACAAATAGTGCGCTCTTTTTCGATAGAAACCGCCATCGACCAAAATCGCCGTTTTCATCACTGATCCCTCCGACAAAAAAATAAACCCCAGACCTCGGCTTCTCCCGTATCTGTGGGATGCCTACTATCAGGGGTTTGTTAACAAGATTTATTCGTAGCCTTACTGACTACACCCCTATTGTATGCGAAAAGTTCTGAAAAGTCAACCTTTTTTTCGAAAAAAACGAAAAAAATCGTCGTGCAAAGTGTTACATAGCATCGCAAAGGCGCAAAAAAGCATGAAAGACAAGGGGCAAATCGGCTGTCATCCGCTCACGACTTGGGCATGGCCGGAGCGGGCAAGGGGTCGCCGGGTCTTTCGGCGGCCATGGCGGCGACGCGCTCCTCCAACTGGGCGCGCTCCGTCGGCGAGAGCGTGCGATACTGGAAAAGCAGCTCGCGCTCGGCGGGGCTAAGCTCGGTAGAAGAAAGTTTTGCTTTAATTTCCATTTGACACAACTCCCTTATCGAAGTAAGATAACCCCCGCGCGTGCGGGGAAAAGGTGAACTGCCCGGTTTTCGGGTCGTGATTAGGAGGATCACCCCCGCGTGTGCGGGGAAAAGTCGTTCCACCGTTCCGTCAGGATGCGGGTCTGGGGATCACCCCCGCGGCTGCGGGGAAAGGTGTTAATCCTCAAACAGGCATTCGGCAGAGTAGTCCTCAAAAGTCTGCAAAATACTCTCAAAAGAAGGGGCAGAAATCATGCAAGCAACGTTCGCGCGCACGTTTTCATACAGCGGCGCCTTCGTACCAAGCGCAAGGGTCGAAACGATCTCGTCCCTGATCCTGTTTTGATCCTCGATCAGTATGTCGATGATATCCTCCGGCAAAGCATCGGTATCAACGCGGAAGATCTGGTACTCCAGCGCAATCACGAAATCTGCGAGCATCGTGTACTTGTCGAAGGTTTCCCACGTCCATGACCGGCTGTCGAACGGCCAACGGACCTCTCTTTTTTTGGTGCAAACGACAGCGCTATAAATCGTGCTAGGCTGCATTCGCCCCGTTCTTAGATAAGATATGCAGTCGCAGAGGCCGACGGCATAAAGCAGCTTGTCCCACGGAAGTGTGCAATAGTCGCTAAGAGAGAGCACATCGTAGATCATTGCGATATTCTGGGCGACGAACGTAATGCTGTCAGTTTCAATGGAAGAAAGGCCTTCATTTTCGTCCTGTTCCAAGCCCTCTTTTTCTGCCTTCAAAAGCCGCTGAAAAGCCTTCTTGCATTCGTCAAAGTACAAGGAGATCAATGCGTTGAATTGGAGTTGGTCTTGAATGTCCATTACGGGATATGGCGACGCTTGCCCCGTTTCGTGATCAATGATCAAAAATTTGCTCTCATCGACGGTAGACGGAAACGATAGATCCATTCTTTTCCGTAAACAGTATTCATATTGTAGGAATAGTCGAAAAATATCAAGCGCCGTATCTGGGTCAACAGCGGTAAGATGTTCGGCAGCAAAAAGATGATCATGCCATAGGACGGAAGAAGCCTCGCTGTCAACGTAGTAGAACTTCTCGATCATATAGCGGGCATTCGATTGAAAAAGGTCTACCGTATCCTCGTCAAGCCCTTCTTCCCACATCAGCTGGGAGATGTATGCAACCCCGCAAACATTTAGGTCGAGTATAAAAATGCGACTGCGGAAAAAGTGTGGATTTTGAAGAAGGAAGGGAAGGGATACTACACCGGCAGAAAAAGATGCCATAAAATCCGAGATCGACCCATCGTTCGGTCGATGATCTATGCGCTGAAGATCATCCGTGTTTTGTTCGCATATGTAAAAAAGAAAGGACGAGAACCGGTCATTCGCCTCAGGAAAATAACAGATAGGAAGGAACTCTTTTCTGATCAAATCGACAAAACCATTTCCGTACTGAGATAAATATGCCGGGAAATAGTGAAGTCCTATTTTTGTGAAAGTCCGCGTGTACTGGTCAAAATCTGCCACCGATCGCTTTTGCGGTACTTGTTTTGGCTTTTCTGGTTTTATGCGTAGCTTTCTGTAACAAATAAAAGCGGCCGCCGCCCCAATAAAAATCAAAAAACCTCCTGCCTCATCGTTGCCGGATATAAGCAGAATGACACCGATAATGACCGCAATCACCGAAATGATAAAAACCCATCTTATCAAAACGACCGCACCTCTTTTCTTCGCTTAGTTCACGCTGCGTATGATCAACTTTGGTACTCCGATGATGGCGCAGTCCGCAAGGGCCTCATCGGATATCGTGCGAGGCGCGTAATTCGGGTTGATCGGCACAAGGCGCAGCCATTCCTTTGTTTCCGGGTACTCGACCCTCTTTAACGTCGCCATCTCGCCATCGTATCTCACGAGGCCGACCTGCCCGCTATACTCCAGTTCCGGGGTGAGCAGGACAAGGACCCGATCACCATCAATGTACGCGGGGTACATACTATCGCCGCAAACAGTAAGCACGATGAAATCTGACATCGGGCGGCCGTGGAGGTACGCCTTTGGGATCTCGACCGTATCCCCACTCCACTCCTCGGCCGCGATATGCTCGTATCCGGCGGCCATCTCCCCAATTACCGGAAAGGTCACAATAGCGTCAGTAACCTTCGGGTGCGGGAAACCGTGCGCACCGGACGGCTCATCGCTATTGCGTACCTCTCCGGTTATAAAAGTTATGGGATCAAGTTGTAGTATTTGGGCAAGGAGAGCGATTTTATCTCTTTTCATATTCTCGATGAAACCGCTTTCCCACTTTTTGACCGTACTCTTGCCGACGCCTACGAAAGTTCCGACTTCTTCGAGTGTCAACCCAAGCTGGATGCGCCGATCATGGATGATACTGCCAATATTCATCACTGTCACCTCTTTACATCCTCGATAATACCACGTCAGTTTCTAAAATGCAACATATTTTCTTAGATACGGCAAAAAAGTTTCCTAAAAGGGTTGACATATGAGAAAAATCGTGATATAGTCAGTGTGTCCTTTAGGAAACTGCGAGGGAGGTGAAAGCGATGAACACGAAAGAATTGAGATGCGAGATGCTTAGAAATGACTTTACGGTAGAAAGCTTTGCACGGGCGATCGGAATTGGAAAAAAGGCCTTGTATGCAAAACTATCCGGGAAAAGTAGCTTTAAGCAGTCAGAGATCCAAAAAATCAGTGAAGTCCTCAACCTTAGCAGCGCCCAAATCGTGTCTATTTTTTTTGCTTCCGTAGTTTCTTAAAAGAAACTCATGATCTACGACATTGATAAGGAGAAAAAAGCAGATGGCCGACCATATCGACCGGGATCGTATCCGGGCATTTCCGATCCGGGCAAGCCATCACGACGAAGAGCACGCAGACCCTCATTTCATCAACGGTATAGAAACAGTGATGGAATGGATCGAGAGCCTGCCCACCGTGGACACAAAGGAAATCGCGCGGCGCGCGACAAACGAAAGGAGGAAGCCCATGCGGCTGACACTGAAAGACGCCCGGCGGCGGGCGCTGCTGACGCAGGAGGACGTGGCCGGGCGGCTGGGCGTGAGCAAAAGCGCCTACCGCTGGTATGAGCGAAACCCCGGCAAGATGCGCGTGGACGTGGCGTACCGGTTCGCCGAGATCGTCGGGCTGACGATCGACGACTTGACTTTTACGAAGGAGCGAGAAAGATGACAAAGAACAGGCGGCTCATCGTCACGGACTGGGCAGACTTGCCGGTGCTGCTGGATGCCGTGCTGGTCGCGCGGATACTGGGCTACTCCTTGGAGTACACCCGGCGGCTGCTGGTGCAGGGCAAGATCCCGGCGCACAAGATGGACCGTGACTGGCGGATCAGCAAGGACGCCTTCCGGGCGTACATCGAAAGCGCGAACAACCAGAAGGAGAGTGAAGAGCGATGATCAAGAAAAGACCGCGTTATTACAGCTGGAAGGAAGTTCCGGTGCTGATGGATGCCGTGATGGCCGGGCAGCTGCTCGGGATGTCGCCGGAGTGCATCGGCAAGCTGTGCCGGGCGGGCGAGCTGCCCGCCGCAAAGATCGGCAAGGGCTGGGTCATCCGGAAGGACGACGTGATGCGCCTTGTGGGCGCGGAGGCGGACACATGATCGCGGCGGGGCTGGTGCTGGCGGTGCTGGGGCTGGGCTTCACGGCCGGCGGGCTGGCCGAACGGTTCTGCCCGGACGCATTGGACAAGCTGGGGCGGCGGCTGGTCGGCCCGGCATGGGATAAGGAAAAGGAGGACGATCCGCGATGAAGATCGAGATCAATAACGGCATGACCGAAATGGAAGGGCGGGCGGACGAGCTGTTGGCCACGCTGGCGTTCGCCATGGCGAAGGTGCTGCGCGAGAACGCGCCGAAGAAGCTGGACGACGAGGCGCTGGCCTACGTGGCCAAGCAGGGCGTGTTGGTGGCGCTGCGGCGGCTGGATAAGGTGGTCATCGACCTGAAGGATGCGAGCATCGACACCACCATGGCGGAGCAGCTGCTGCGGCAGTACAAAAGCCGGGGCGGCGGTGAGGCATGAGCGAGGAGCTGCTGCGCCACTACGGCGGGCTGGTGGAGATCAGCCGCGGCGGCCGGTTCGAGATCCACGAGGACGGCGCGCTGCTGGCCGCGGCGGAGGATAAAAAGCTGGCGGACAAGCTGTTCTTCAAGCGGGCACTGGACGTGGCCGCCGAGCGTGCCGGCCCCGGCGGGCGCTGCCGCCTGTCCACGGCCGGGCGTGAGGTGTACCTGCACGTCGAGGCGGAACCGGAGCCGGAGCCGCCGAAGAAAAAGCCGCGCACGGCCTTCGTGCCGCCGACGGTGGAGCAGGTGCAGGCGTACTGCGTGATGCGCGGCAAGGGCATCATCGATGCCGAGGCGTTCGTCGACCATTACACGGCCAACGGCTGGATGGCCGGGCGCGTGAAGATGCGCGACTGGAAAGCGGCCGTGCGGACGTGGGAACGCAAAGAATACCAGACGTTTGGGAAAGAGAGCAAGCCGAAAAAGCGCGGCGCAGCGCTGACCAGTCCGGCGGTGAGCAGCCTAGACCTTGCCGGACTGGACGAAGAAGTGCTGCGGCACGCGCCGCAGATCAAGGAGAGATGAGCATGACCGTATACATCAGCGGCCCGATC
>JAJXDX010000084.1 GCA_021640185.1 Oscillospiraceae bacterium
CCCCACAGGCACGCCTCTTTGTACGAGCCCATGTACACGTCGATGAACGTGCGCCCGCCGACGAACGCACCGGTATCCGCCGCTACGGCATAGCCGTAGACGACCTTGCCGTCCGCCGAGGCGATCCACAGCTTCGTTCCGTAGGGGATCACGTTCGGATCGACCGCGACCGTGCCCACACCGAGGCGCATCCCGGATGCCCCGCGCGAACCGATGGAATACGCCGTACAGCTTTTGCCGGAAAAAACCTTTTTGTAGCTGACCGGATGGTTCTTCGCATCGAGCTTGAGGGAAAACGGCGCGGCGGACAGCGGCGTACCGTAGTCCGCGCCGCGGATCACGATCTTCTGCGTCGGCTTTTTGGTCACCGTTTCCTTGATCAATTCCGTTTCCGCGACCTCGCCGTTGACGATGGTCTTGCGGTAGGTCAGCGTTTTCGTGCCGTTCACGCCCGATTGACGGACGTAGGAACGGCCGGGCTTCAGCACGCAGGTGTATTTCGTCGTCGTTTCAAAGGCGATGCTCTCGGTCACGGTATACTCCTCGTAGGCGACGCGGTCGACCTTGATCGCCATGCCGTCCGCGATCGGCGTGTCCAGCGTCTGGCTGACCGTGTCGTACTTGCCCACCGTGACCTCCGCCCGGCGCAGCGCCTGCTCCACCGTGCCCTCGGTCATGTGCAGCAGCGTCGACAGACCGTCCGCCATGACCTCCACGGTCATCGCCCGGTCGACCTGCACCTTGCCCGCCGCCGGATCGACGCGCAGCATATCGTAGTCGTTGACCACGACGCCCGCCGTTTCCACCGCCTTGTACGGATCGCTGTGCAGCGTCAGCACCACATGGCTGCGCTCGCCGTCCGTGACCGTCACCGCGCGGGAATACACCGACACCGTCGTCGCCATCACCAGCGTCGCCATCACCAGCGCACCGGCCGCGAACAGGCGGCTGCCGAGCACCCGCCGCACCGCAGCCCAAAACTGCTTACGTTTCTGCATAAGGGATCGTTCCTTTCTGCCGCTCTCCACGTCCCGCACGCCGCCCGCGGCGGCCCGTGTCCGGAAAACGAAGAAAACGGCGGCGGCCGCAGGCGCACGGCGCCGGACGGCCGCTTCGGCCCGTCCTCTGCCATGCCTGCTCCGGTCGGTCCGGCTGTTCGCCGTTTTTGCCCGACCGGTCATGCCGCATCGTTCGATCTGATCGGCCGATCGGATGGCCCGACCGGCTGCCCGATGACATCAGTTTGTCACCTTGCGCACATTATACCCGCCCGATTTGGCAATGTCAAACCGCACAGAAACACCGGTTTTTGTACAGATCTAACAACATTTCGGCGGATTGCTCCGAGGAGCGATCCGCCGAACGGTCGTTTTTGCTTGCCGAATTTCCGGCCGCATATTCATTTGCTTTTTGTTCGATCTGCCCACGACGTCGCGACAAATATTACAGCGCTGTCATAATTCCATGGGAATTATCCCAAAATTCGCCATTTTTAGCGATCCGTTCGGCAGTTCCATTTTTTGCCAAGCTTTTTGTGCATCCGAACAAATCTATGCAGTTTCAGTGCACGTAACCGCCCGTTTATTTGCCCAAAAACGGCGGCTTTTTCGTCTTTTTCTGCCTTTTTGCCCATGCCGGATCGCATGATCATCCTTTTTCCCGGATGATCATCCACTTTCCGGCCGATCACCATTTTATTCGTCGTGGCCGGTCGCGCTCCCGACGGGTCGAAACGCGTCGGATCGCGGTCAAAAAACGAACTGCACCAGCAGCATATACAGCACCGTGCCGGACACCAAGCTGAGCAGCACGTTCTTTTTCCGGCGGTGCAGCAGAACGACGGCGGCCATCGCCAGCAGCTCCGGCAGACCGTGCCACGCGGTGAACACCGCGTCCTTCAGGCAATAGACCACCAACATCCCGATCGCCGCGCCGGGCAGCACCCGGCCAAGGTACAGCACGAACCTCGGCGGGCGCTTGCCCTCCGGGAACAGCCAAAACGGCAAAAAGCGCGTCAGCACCGTGCCGAGGACGGCCGCCCCGATCGTGACGACGCTTTGCCAGACGGTCATGGTCATTCGTGTCCCTCCATCCTCCCGCGCAGCAGCGCCGCCGCAGCAACGATCAGGAGCATCGACACGATCAAAAACCGCTCGGACCCCAGCAGCAGCAAGCAAAGCAGCGTGCAGCCGACACCGATGGCGACCGGCAGACGGGCAGACTTGTCCTCCCACTTTTCCACCAGCATGACGACGAACAGTGCCGTCATCACGAACTCGATCCCCGCGGTATCGAAACGGATCAGCGTGCCGACCAGACTGCCGACCACGGCGCCCGTGACCCAGTATGCCTGATCGAGCAGCGTGACGAAGAACATGAACCACCCGCGATCCACATCGGGCGGCAGCGCGGCATTGCAGTTGATCAAAAACGTTTCGTCGCACATCCCGAAGATGAGGTACGGCTTTTTCCACCCCGTCCCGCGATAGCGGTCAAGCATAGAGATCCCATAAAACAGGTGCCGCGCGTTGACCGTGACCGCCAGCAAAAATGCCCCGACGGGCGAGAACGGCGACAGCAGCAGATCGACGGTGACGAACTCCATCGACCCGGCATAGATCAGCGTGCTCATCGCCGCCGGATAGAACACGGACAGCCCCTTGACCCGCGTCAGGATGCCGTATGACATCGAGATGAAGAAAAAGCCGACGCAGATCGGCAGCGAATACGGCAGCGCCGCGCGGAAAGCCTTGCGTTTCATCCGTGACCCCTCCTGTCCGGCGCACCGCGCCGTTCGATCACAAAAGCATACTCCTTTTGTAGGATTTTGTCAAGAACGGTCGTTTGCTCCTTGTGCAGACAAAAGGAGCGCCCGCCCTTAGATGGGTGTTCATAAAACAGCCAATGGAGCGTATCGATACAGATACGCTCCATTTCTCATGTCAACATACTATGTAATGGGGTGCAGCCCCTTGGCTCTCCCTTTGGGAGAGCTGTCACCGCAGGTGACTGAGAGGGTCTTGCAGTCTTTTTCGAATGATAAGATCGATTTGTGTGCACACACCACGGAGATCCCTGTCGATATCCCGGTTGGAGAATCGCAGGATCTCCAACCCAAGAGACATCAGGAATCGAGAACGTTCCGCATCATAAGCAAGCCCCTGAGGTTCATAATGCTGAGAGCCATCCAATTCAATGACCAGTCTGGCCGAAGCACAGTAAAAGTCCACGATGGATCTGCCGATGATCCGCTGTTTATATATTTTTACCGGATATTTGCGGAGAAAAAGGTACCAGAGCTTACGCTCATGGGGTGTCATCTCCCTACGAAGTCGCCGGGCATTTTCTAATTGGGCGTTGTCTTTTGGTATAGTCATCGTTTACCCTCTTCGTCCTCGCTATGCTCGGCCACCTCTCCCAAAGGGAGAGGCAAGGGATGCCCGCACGGTACACCGAAAGGTGTATAGAAGTGCGCTTTTATCAGTTCGGCAAATTGGAGTTTACCGCTCGATACGGTAATATTTGAATGTTTCATCTTCTCCGGCAAAGCGAGATCCTACTTTTTCCAGCACATGCTGACTCCGGGTGTTTTTCCTGACGGTATCTGCGTTTACCGCAGCCATTCCCAACTCGTCAAAGGCGGTTTTTACCGCCAAACGTTCTGCCTGCGTTCCGTATCCCCTTCCCTTCACTGCGTCGTTTTGCATATGGATACTCAGGGAACATTCTTTTTTATCATGGTCGATCTGCTTCAATTGCAATTCCCCGATCACCTTATCTCCAAGCATGATCGCAAACAGTCTGCGTAAAGCATCCTGCCCCTTCATATCAAAATATCGATCTACCGCAGCCTCGTCATAAACATAGGGCTGAAACAGGTGCATATCCATATAGATAGACGCATCATTCGTCCAATGCTTGTACAGTTCGTGACATAGTTCTCGCGTCATCGCCTTTAACTGGATCGTTGGCATGTTAGACCTTACCTACCTTATTATTCCGACTTATTGCTTTGTTTAATCCTATCATATGGCTTTAATATATGCAAGAACGATCCCAGCAGACATTACTGCCGGAACTGAAACTGTCTTACGACCACCCGCATTTCGGGCGGGCGCTCACTTTCACGGCGCGGCGATGACGAGCGACTGCTTGCCAAAGATCTCGTGCCTGTTGCGGCACAGCCACTTTTGGTACTTGACCTGCTTGCCGCGGTAGGGGTCGGAAAAATAGAAATAGGTATCGTCGTAGCCGATCAGCACCATGCAGTGTTCGTTGGCCAGCCAGCGGTAGGTCGAGCCGTCCTCCAGCGTCCACGAACTGCTGTAGTACGCATCGATCATGCCGATCGTCACCCAGACGATGCAGGGGATGCCGTTGTCGATATAGGTGCTGCACAGCTCGTCGAGCGACAGCCCCGTCGCATCGACGATCTGCCGGCGTCCCTGATAATAGCGTTCCATCGCACGCTTGATCGGCTTGCGGAAGCAGCCGTAGCCGCTTCCCGAGCGCGGCGAACCGGCGAACACCTCGTTGGGATCGACGCCGCGGCCGTTCTCGACCACGCCCTGCTCCAGATATTCGTCGACGAAGGTGGCCACAGACAGATCGCTCTCCCCGGCATAGCGCATGGCGATGACCGCCGCCGTGCTTTCGCACCCGGCGGGGAAATCCGGCTGCTGCCACAGGATCGGCACGTCGCCCAGCACACGCTTGCCCACCGTTTTGATCTTGGCGGAGGTCGGGCCGGTCGTGGTCGGCGTTTCGGCATAGGTCCGGCGCGCCGTCGTGGCCGGGGCGGTCGATGCCGTCGTCACCGTCGTTCTCGCGGTCGTGGCCGATGTCGTCGCGGCAGTCGACGCAGATGCCGCGGCCGTCGCACCGGTGGTATCTTCCTCGCCCGCCGCGGACGTCGCCGCGCCCGAAGATAAGGGCAGGCTTTCGGCAGGCACGTTTCTCCGGTGCCGGACAATCGACACGGCGGCGACCGTGCCGAAGCACAGCGCCACGGTCACGACGATCGCGCCAAGGCCGATCTGCTGCGTCTGCCGCTGTGCGCGGCGCTTTTTCGATGGACTGGGCCGATCCGGATACATCTGCGTTCCACCACCTTCGACATTTTCCCCGATGTTCGAGGGACCCATTATACCAAAGATCCCGCCGATCGTCAAATCACCCGGCACGTCCCGCCGGCCGCCAATATCCGGTCTTGCTTTTTACGTGCGGTATGCTATAATACATATAATAAGGATAAGTAATGAGAGGGAACCAGTATGGAGCAGAACATCCGCTTTTCCGACCTCGGGCTGAGCGAGCCGACCCTGCGCGCGCTCGACGCCATGGGGTTCACCGCGCCGACCCCCGTGCAGGCGCAGACCATCCCGCTGATGCTCGACGGCCACGACGTGATCGCCAAAGCGCCGACCGGGACGGGCAAGACCTGTGCGTTCGGCATCCCGCTGATCGAGTGCCTGAACCCGGACATGAAGGATCTGCAGGCCGTCGTCGTCTGCCCGACGCGCGAATTGTGCGAGCAGATCACGAACGACCTGCGCGCGCTGATCCGCTTTGACCCCGCGATCCGCATCGCCTCCGTATACGGCGGCGCAAATATGCAGAAGCAGGTCGAGGCGCTGCGCCGTCACCCGCACATCGTCGTGGCGACGCCCGGACGGCTGCTCGACCACATGGGGCGCGGCAACGTCTGGCTGGGCAACGTCTACACCGCCGTGCTCGACGAGGCGGACGAGATGCTCAAGATGGGCTTCATCCGCGACGTGCGCAAGATCCTCAACGCCACGCCGCAGGACACGCAGGTGGTCATGTTCTCCGCCACGATCTCGCGCGAGGTCATGGACGTGGCGTGGGAATACCAGCACGATGCCGTGGAGATACAGGTCGCGGCCGTCGGCGATGACCGCCCCAAGATCGACCAGTACCTGATCCGCTCCACCGGCTCGCAGCGGATGCTCGACATGGTGGATATCATCCGCCAGCAGGACTACCACCGCGTGATGGTGTTCGCAAACATGAAATGCACGGTCCGCCAGCTGACGGAACGCCTGCAGAAGGTCTGCAGATCAGTGGACTGCCTGCACGGCGATATGCCGCAGGCCCTGCGCAACAAGGTCATGGCGCGTTTCCGCAAAAACGAGCTGGAGATCTTGGTCGCGACGGATGTCGCGGCGCGCGGGATCGACGTCGAGGACGTGGAAGCGGTGTTCAACTACGACATCCCCGAAGAAAACGAGTATTACCTGCACCGGATCGGCCGCACCGGCCGCGCCAAGCGGCAGGGCGCGGCATACACCTTCTTTGGCGACTACGACCGCCCGCGCCTGCGCGACATCTTAAAGTATACCCGCTCCGAGGCGACGGTGATGGCCTTCGATCAGGATCGTCACCTGCGCCCCGAGGCAGAGCTGCAAGCGGAAACCGACGAAAACGCCGCCGCAAAATAAGACCGCACGGCAAAAAGCCCGCCGCGATCCCGATCGGGATCGCGGCGGGCTTCGCTATGCTCCTCACGCGGCAGCAAAACGTTCCCGCCGGGATCATTTCAGCAAAAACCGTTCCGGCGCGCACCGCCGGATGCGAAACTCGATGCGCCATTCGATCTCGTCCGCCGGGGCAAAATGCAGCGCAGAGCAGGCGGCGCGAAGATCCTCCCGCGGCTCGCCGCCGGTCACGATCATCGTCGGCCCGTCCGCGCCGCCGATGACGCCGATGCAGCAAGCCGGATCGTTTTGCGCCTTTGGCGCAAAACGATCCGTGTCCGGCGCAAGCAGCACCGGCTCGTCGCTCCGCGCGCAGTCAAAAACCGAAATATCGTCGTCGCCCGGCGCGGGCGAAAGCACATAGGTCATCGCGGTAAACTGCGTCGGGTAACGCCGACGCCCGTCCCCGAGGGCGCTCTGCGGGATCGTCTGCCGGTCGAGCTCCCGCACCGTCAGCGTGTAGACCGTCCCGCTGACCGGATGGGCAAAGACGAATGTATCCCCCGGCGCACGCACCGCAAAATGCGGCCCGGCCACCCGGCAAGGCTGCCGATCCATCGTCAAAACAAGCGATCCGATCGCAGCGGGCCGCCTGCCGCACCACGGAAAGGCGGACCGGCAGATCAGCCACCCGCAGGACGTGTCCAGCCCGTAGTGATCGGCCACCCATTTCGCCTCGCTCATCTCCCCGTCCGGCCCGCCGGGGACGAAGACCGCCGTCCGCCCGTGCGCGGCTTGCAAAACTTTCCCGTTTACCGTCAAACGCAAGATCGGATCAAAGCCGAACGGATAGTCCGCCTCGATCTGCAGCTGCCGCTCCGGCGCAAGCTCCTCGCACGCATCGTTTTCGGGATCAAAATCCCACTTTTCTCTAAACCGGCGGATCTCCTCGGCCGGGACGCGCATACAAAAATCGAGCACCGCCCCCTTGGCGCAGGCATACACCGCGGGGACGAGCCAGCGCCGCCCGCCCCAGGCGAACTGCCGATCCAATTCGATCTCCGTCCCGGCACGCCCTCTGCCGTGATGCCCCCAAAACCCGCCGTCAAAAAAGACCTTCCATTCCTCAGCAGAAGGCATGGCAAACGGATCAGCATCGGGATCTTCGGTATACTTGATCTTGCCGTAGTCAAAAGCGGCCTGCAGCCCACGGATGTACGCCCACGGATGCGGCATCGGCGTCAGCCGTGTTTTTTCGGCGATCGCCGATAGCGCCGCCTGCCGCGCCGCCGTCGGCGGCACTTCCCGCAAAAAG
>JAJXDX010000085.1:0-320 GCA_021640185.1 Oscillospiraceae bacterium
CCAGCGACGTATAGACCTCCACCACGGTGTCGTCGAAGCTGTCCACGTCCGTCACGCCGGTCAGCTCCAGCTGCCGCCGCTCCTGTAAGATGAGCTGGTGCGGCTCGGTCGGCGGCTGCGTCTGCCGCTCCTGCTGTCCCTGTCCCATGCCGATCCCTCCGTTCCGCACAGTTTATGCGCCAAACGGGCAGATCATGCCGCGGCAGATCACTTGACGCGGTACAGCATGGCCGCATCCTGTTTCGCGACCGTTTCCTGTACGCTGACGACCTCCACGGTCAGCTCCCGCGCGCCCAGCGTCAGTGTGATCTCGTCGCCCG
>JAJXDX010000085.1:330-7733 GCA_021640185.1 Oscillospiraceae bacterium
ACGGCGCTTGATCAGGCGTGACACCTTCAGGTATTTGTCCAGTCTCATGGTCATCCTCCTTTATCGAGGGTCGTGTAAACGAAGAGCCGCCCGTTCCGGGCGGCTCTTGCGGTGATCGATACGATCCGATTTATTTGATCGCGTTCTTCAGCGCCTGACCGGCCTTGAAGACGGGCTGCTTGGAGGCAGCGATCTCGATGGTCTCCTTCGTCTGCGGGTTGCGGCCCGTGCGGGCAGCGCGCTCGCGCACCTCGAAGGTGCCGAAGCCGATCAGCTGGACCTTGTCACCGTTCGCCAGAGCGCCCTCGATCGAGGAAACGACGGCAGCAACGGCCTTCTCGGCATCTTTCTTGGACAGACCGGCCTTTTCGGCGACAGCCGCGATGAGTTCCACTTTGTTCATGATGATCTTCCTCCATAAAATGATATTGTTTTTTCCGGCGGAAAAGCCGCATACGGATACAGGCCGCAGACCGACGCCGCGCACAAGCGCGGCATCCGGATCGGGCAGCCTTACCGACCGGAATGCTTGACCGAAAAATACTATACCCTATTTGGCGGCATTTTTCAAGAGGAAAAGCGGCGATTTGTGAGTATAACAGAAAATGGTGTCGATTTCCTATCGGTTTTGCCCAAAAACACACGGCAAACTGCGCCCGCACGGGCATAGCAAAGCCCATACGGCGGCAAAATGCCGCCGTATGGGCACAGAAGAACGAAGGATCCGGAGGGAGAAAAAGGTGGTCAGGCCAGCAAAGTGCGGTCGTTCGCAAAGCTCTCGTGGCTGATCTGCTCGAACATCTGCAGCAGATCCTGCACGGTCAGGCGCTTTTTCTCCTCGCCGCCGACGGAGAAGATGATCTTGCCCGCGTGCATCATCACCAGCCGGTCGCCCAACCGGATGGCATCGTTCATGTTGTGGGTGATCATCAGGGTGGTCAGCTGCTCGTCGCGCACGATCTTGTCGGTCACCGCAAGCACCTTGGCCGCCGTTTTGGGGTCAAGGGCGGCGGTATGCTCGTCAAGCAGCAGCACCTTCGGCTTTTTCAGCGTCGCCATCAGCAGCGTCAGCGCTTGGCGCTGCCCGCCGGACAGCAGCCCGACCTTCGTCGTCAGCCGGTCCTCCAGCCCCAGGTCGAACTCGTGCAGCAGGGTGCGGTAGCGCTCGCGCTCCGCGGCGGTGATGCCCCAGCGCAGGCCGCGCCGCTGCCCGCGGCGCATGGCAAGGGCAAGGTTCTCCTCGATCTGCATGGTGGGCGCCGTGCCCATCATCGGGTCTTGGAACACACGGCCGAGGTACTTCGCCCGGCGATGCTCCGGCATCCCGGTAACGTCGATGCCGTCAAGCACGATCTGCCCGCTGTCCGGCTTCCACACGCCGCTGACGGCGTTGAGCATCGTGCTTTTGCCCGCGCCGTTGCCGCCGATCACGGTGACGAACTCGCCGTCCTGCAGCGTCAGATCCAGCCCGTCGAGGGCGACCTTTTCGTTGACGGTGCCGGGGTTGAAGGTCTTTCTGATCTGTTTGAGTTCAAGCACGTCCGGCACCTCCCTTCACTTTTTTGCGGGTCAGGCTGCTTTTCCAGTACGGCAAGGCGAGGAACAGCGCCACGATCAGCGCCGTCAGCAGCTTGAGATCGTTGGTGTTCAGGCCCATCTGCAGCACCAGCTGCAGCACCAGATAATAGATGACCGCGCCGATGCACACGGCAAGCATCCGCAGCGCGAAGTTGCGGAAGATGCGGTCGAACAGCACCTCGCCGATGATGACGGCCGCAAGACCGATCACGATCGCGCCGCGCCCCATGTTCACGTCGGCGGAGCCTTGGTACTGCGCGAGCAGGCCGCCGGAGAACGCCACCAATCCGTTGGAGAGCATCAGCCCCAGCACGACGTTGCCGCGCACGTTGATGCCCTGTGCGCTGGCCATGCGGCGGTTGGCACCCGTCGCCCGCAGCGCACAGCCGCGCTCCGTGCCGAAGAACCAGTACAGCGCCGCGATCAGCACCGCGATCATCAACAGCAGCAGCGGCAGCGGGTTCTGCAGCGACACGTCGCGCACATACCGCTGCGAAACGACCAGCGCATATTTATCCACGCTGACCGGTTGGTTCGATTTGTTGGCCATGATCCGCAGGTTGACCGAATACAGCGCAAGCTGCGTCAGAATGCCCGCCAAGATCGCCGGGATGCCGCAGCGCGTGTGGAACAGCCCGGTCACCAGACCGGCCAGCATCCCGATGAGGAACGCGCACGCCATGGCGAGCCATACGTTCGCCCCGGCGCGGATCATCATGACCGCCACCGCGCCGCCGGTGGCCAGCGAACCGTCGACGGTCAGATCTGCCACGTCCAAAATGCGGAAGGTCAGATAAACGCCGATCGCCATGATGCCCCAGATCAGCCCCTGCGTGACCGCACCGGGCATCGCGTTCAAAAACGACAGCAAGAAATCCATAAGGTCACTCTCCTCATCGACGGGCCGCCATGCACCGCATACAGCAAGCCGCGGGGCCGCACCCGATCGGTGCGGTCCCGTGCGGCCCGTTCATTTTCCGTTTCAGTTCGCGTCCAGCGCCGTGTAGCCCTCCGGCACGGTCAGCCCCAGCGCCGTGCAGTTGGCGGCGTTGTACATCTTGGTCGTTTTGGGGGCGAACTCGACCGGCATGGTGGAGATATCGGCCTCGCCCTTGAGGATCTTGGCCGCCATCTGTCCGGTGGTGTAGCCCAGATCGTAGTAGCTGATCGACAGCGTAGCCACGCCGCAGCCGCCGCAGATCCCGCTCTCGCCCGCGATGACCGGTTTTTTCGCCGGGATGACGACGTTCGCGATCGCCTCGGTGTTGTTCGCGGCGGTGTTATCGGTGGGGATGTAGATCACGTCGGATGCCGCGCAGGCGGACTGCGCGACCGAGGCGACATCGTTGGTATCCGTGAAGGCGAACGGCGTGCACGTGTAGCCGAGGGTCGTCAGGTAATCGGTCATCTTATCCACCTGATACTGGCTGTTCGCCTCGGCAGAGCAGTACAGCAGCCCTACGTTCTTCGCGTCCGGGAACCACTCCTTGACCATCGCCGCCTGCTGATCGAGCGGTGCCAGATCCGACGTACCGGAGATGTTGCCGCCCACCGTGCCGGTCCAGTCCTTGATCTCCAGCGCCGTGGCGTAATCGGTCACCGAGGTGCCCAGCACCGGGATCGTATCCGTCGCGGACGCGGCCGCCTGCAGCGGCGAGGTCGCATTGGCCAAGATCAGATCCACATTTTTGGACACGAAGCCGTTGATGATCGTCGGGCAGTTCGGTGCCTCGCCGGAGGCGTTCTGCTCGTCGAACTTCACCTTGTCGCCCAGCGCCTCGGTCAGCGCATCCTTGAAGCCCTGCGTCGCCGCATCCAGCGCCGGATGCTGCGCCAGCTGGCAGATGCCGACGGTATAGCCGTCGCCGCCCGACGTCCCGCCGCAGCCGCAGCACGCGGCGGCGATACACCCGGCGATCAGCAGTGCCAAGATCTTTTTCCTTTTCATGTCGATGACCCCTTTTCTTTTTTTGCCCTGTCATTTTGACGGCCGCCCGTCAAAAACAAAAAGCCCACCCGCCGGCCGGATCCCCGGTCGGCGGATGGACTGCCCGTTCATGCCGTGCGACGCTCAAGCGGTGCGCGTGTCCATGACGAACAGTCCGGTTTGCCCGATAAAGTAATATCGATACGCCCGCATGGTCACCCGCTCCTCTCCATCGGCCGATCCGTTTCGGTCGGCCTGTTATGGTGTATTATACACCTGTCTGCAAATTTGTCAATGCTTTAAACGGTCAAATCGCTAAATTCAGCAGATCGCCGAATACCGTTATCAAAAAACAGCAGTATTCGGCGATCTTGATGGATATCCTCAATAGAACGTAGCCACTTCGTTTTCCGGCTTTTCGGCCGGGGCGACGGAAACGGCGGTCAGCACCGGGCCGACGCGGCCGTAACACTCGTGCTTTTTCACGGCGATCGTAGCCTCCACGGTGACCCAGTCGCGGCTTTTCAGCGTTTCCGCCTGCGGCCAGACGCATACCAGTCCGGCAAAACGGATGTCCTCGGCGCAGCAGGTCATCAGCGGACGGCCGATCAGGAAGCAGCCCTTGGGGATCGAGCGCTCCCGCACGACCTGCCCGGTGAACCGGACGGTCTTGCCGTCATAGCCGGACAGATCCTCGGACAGGTCACGGTACCACAGGGCATAGTCCTTGTCCTCCACCGCGATCACCGCCGCGTTTTTGTCAAAGGGCAGCGGATCCTCGATATCGTCGTATTCCACGTCGTCGCCGCCGTGGTCGTAGGCGATGTCCGCGCGGCGGCTGACGCCGCGCACGATCTTGTGCAGCGGCAGCTTGTCCTGCTCGCGCGGCATCCGCGTGAACACGACCAGCTCCGGCGTGCCCAGCTTATCGACGACGAGGCTGCGCATATTCGCGTTGTACGCGGCGAAGGTCGACGCGTCGGCGAACATCATCTCCTGATAGATCGTCCAGTTCTTCGGCATGGCGGAGAACAGGTCGGAGAGCAGCCACATCCCGTTGTATTCGATCATCACGCGCTGCGCGCGGTGCTTTTTCTGCAATGCGGTCAGCGCGTCGGCCGTCAGAGCAGACTTGTCCTCGATCGGCTCGATCGATACGTTCTTGCCCGAAAAGCGGGAGGGATCGTACTCGACCTCGCCCTCCTCGCACAGCAGAAGCAGCGTCCGCTCGCCTTTGTTGAAGCGCTCGTCCTCCAGCGTGCTTTGGATGAAGGTGGTCTTTCCGCCGTCCAAAAAGCCGGTGAACAGATAGACCGGGATCTCTGCAGCCATGTTGCCCTCCTTATTCGCCCGCCGGGACGCCGAACAGCGCGGCCACCGCCGCACGGTCAAGGTGCGCGCCGATCACGCACAGCCGCCCGATCACGTCCGCACTGCCGTGGCGCACATCCGGCGCGCCCGGCACGAAGTCGAAATGGATCCACTGCCCGTCTGCGCCCGCCACGATGCCCTTGGCGCGCAGCACCGTGCCGAAGCGCCCGTCGTCCAGCTGCTGCAGCGCGTGCAGGATCTCGTCCGTTGTAAAGGCCTTGGCCGTTTCCGCGCCAAAGCTCTCGAACACCTCGTCGGCATGGTGATGGTGGTGATGATGCTCGTGGTCGTGCTCGTCATGATCATGATGATGGTCGTGCTCGTCGTCGTCATCGTCATCATCGTCGTGGCAGCAGCCGTGATCGTGATCATGATGATGCTCGTGATCGTGATCGTGATGGTGGCCGCATTCCGGGCAAACATCGTCGTCCTCCACCTCGGCCGCCAGCTGCGCGATCTGGGCCTGCAGCGTGTTTTTGCGCTCCATCGCCGCCAAGATCTGCGCACCGTCCAGCTGCGTCCACGGTGTGGTGACGATCGTCGCGTTCGCATTTTGCTCGCGCAGCAGCGCAACGCAGGCGGCCAGCTTCTGCTCATCCATGCCGTCGGTGCGGCTGAGCACGATGCAGCTCGCGTGCGCGACCTGATCGTTATAGAACTCGCCGAAGTTCTTCATATACACGCGGCATTTCGTCGCGTCGACGACGGTGGTGAACGTGTCCAGCTGCACGCCGTCGCCTTCGACCCGCTGCACGGCGCGGATCACGTCGCTCAGCTTGCCGACACCGGACGGCTCGATCAGGATACGGTCGGGAGCGAACTGCTCCAGCACCTTGTGCAGCGCCTGCGTGAAGTCGCCCACCAAGCTGCAGCAGATGCAGCCGGAGTTCATCTCGGTGATCTCGATCCCCGCCTCGCGCAGGAACCCGCCGTCGATGCCGATCTCGCCGAACTCATTCTCGATCAGCACCAGTTTTTCGCCCCGATAAGCCTCGCGGATCAGCTTTTTGATCAGCGTGGTCTTGCCTGCGCCCAAAAAGCCGGAAAAAATATCGATCTTCGTCATCACAGATCATCTCTTTCTTGAATGTTCCGGACGGGCGCTTTTGCCCCTGTCCACCTGATATTATACCACACCCGTCAACCCCCGCACGCGAAACTTTTTCGTTCGACACGATCCGGCATGATCGCGTTCCAAAAAGTGGTAATCTAGGAAAATGAAAGGGCGTGAGCGCATGGTGATCTATGCGGATATCCTGCTGACGGTCAACTGGTGGATCGATCTGCTGCTGCTGTGCGGAACGCGCCGGGCGTGCGGGATCCGGGCGCGGCCGTGGCGGCTCGTGCTGGGCGCACTGGTGGGGGCCGCGTCCGCTTTCACGCTGCTGCTGCCGCCGCTGCCCGTGCCGGTCACACTGGCGGTCAAGGTCGTCACGGCGGCGGCGATGGTGGCCGTCGCGTTCCCATGGCAGGGGCTGCGCGCGATGCTGCGGCCGCTCGCGTGGCTGACGGCGCTGACCGTTGGGCTGGCCGGGCTGTGCGCGGCACTGTACTTTTATGTCGCGCCGCCGGGGTTTTACGTGAAGAACGGCGTGCCGTACCACATGATCTCGCCGCTGCTGCTGATCGGGCTGACGACGGCGTGCTACGGCCTGTCGTGCGTGATGACGCACGTGCTGCGGCGGCGCGCGCCGATGGGGACGCGCCACACGGTGGAGATCCGGCACGGCGGACAGTCGCTGTCCGTCCTGTGCCTGTTCGACAGCGGCGACCATTTGACCGAGCCGTTCTCCGGCGCGCCGGTGATCGCGGTGGAGCGCGGGGCACTTGCCCGTCTGCTGGACGTGCCGCCGGACATTGCCGCCCTGCCACCCGGCTGGCGGGTGATCCCGTATGCCGCCATGGGCGGCAGCGGACTGCTGCCCGCCTTTTTGCCGGACGGGATCTCTGTACATACGCCGCAGGGCGAGCTGCCGCTGACCGGCTGCTACGTGGCCGCGTGCCCACCACTGGGCCGCGGCGAATACCAAGGCTTGCTCGGCAGCGCCGCGGGCGACCGCCTGCGCGCCGCCGGGGAGCGAATGACCGTTCGGGGGAGGAAAACAGGATGAGGTTTTGGGCATGGCTGCGCGGCTTTTTGCTGCACCGGCGTCTGCTGCGCCGGCTGTGGCGGGAGCAGATCTATTACATCAACGGTGCGGAGGTGCTGCCGCCGCCGCTGTCGGCGCAGGAGGAGCGCGACGCGCTCGCCCGGCTGGAGGCCGGCGACGAGCAGGCGCGCGATCTGCTGATCACGCACAACCTGCGGCTGGTGGTCTACATCGTCCGCAAATTCGAAACTTCCGGCGTGGGGATCGAGGATCTGATCTCGATCGGAACGATCGGGCTGATCAAGGCCGTGCGCACGTTCTGCCCCAGCCGCAACATCAAGCTGGCAACATATTCCTCGCGCTGCATCGAAAACGAGATCCTGATGTACCTGCGCAAATACACCCAGCGCCGGGGCGAGATCTCGATCGACGAGCCG
>JAJXDX010000086.1:0-2821 GCA_021640185.1 Oscillospiraceae bacterium
ACTTAATAATTGGCGGCGCTGATCTCGAAATACGACTGCGGGTGGGCGCAGACGGGGCAGACCTCCGGCGCCTTTTCGCCGACGACGATGTGGCCGCAGTTGCGGCACTCCCAGATCTTGACCTCGCTTTTTTCGAACACCTGCTGCAGCTCGACGTTGCGCAGCAGGGCGCGATAGCGCTCCTCGTGGCGGCGCTCGATCGCCGCGACCATGCGGAACTTGACCGCCAGCGCGGTGAACCCTTCTTCCTCTGCCGTTTTGGCGAAGCCTTCGTACATATCCGTCCACTCATAGTTCTCGCCGTCCGCGGCGGCCTCGAGGTTCTCGGCCGTGGTGCCGATGCCGGACAGCTCCTTGAACCACATTTTGGCGTGTTCCTTTTCGTTGTCCGCCGTTTTAAGGAACAGCTCCGCGATCTGCTCGAAGCCGTCCTTTTTGGCCTTGGAGGCGAAATAGGTGTACTTGTTGCGTGCCTGCGACTCGCCCGCGAAGGCGGCCAGCAGGTTCTGCTCCGTTTGCGTACCGGCATACTTGTTCGCCATGATGAGTTCCTCCTTTTATCCGTTAAAACGACGATGGTCGGTCTGCACCGGCCAAGATCACAAAACGATCAGTTCCTTGCGGCTGGCGGTCAGATCCTCGCAGCCGTTTTCGGTCACATAGACCATGTCCTCGATGCGCAGGCCGAACTGCCCCTCCAGATAAACGCCCGGCTCGACGGTCATGACCATGCCGGGGGCGAGGACGGTGTCGCACCGGGTGTTGAACGCGGGGCTTTCGTGGATCTCGACACCGACGCTGTGCCCAAGGCCGTGGCCGAACCGCCCGGCATACCCGGCGTTGTCGATCATGTCGCGGGCGATGCGGTCGATATCCCGGCAGACCTTGCCGGGCGCGACAGCCGCGATCGCGGCATTCTGCGCCGCGAGCACCGTTTCGTAAGCACGGCGCTGCTCGTCGCTGACATGACCGACCGCTACGGTGCGGGTCATATCGGCATGATAGCCGCCGATCAGCGCACCGAAGTCCATGGTGACGAAGTCGCCCGGCTCGACGAGCTTATCGGTGGGCACGCCGTGCGGGAACGAGGAGTTTTTGCCCGACACGACGATAAAGTCGAACGACACGCCCTCGCTGCCGCGGCGGCGCATATAAAACTCCATGTCCAGCATGATGTCGCGCTCCGAACGCCCGGCCTCGATGTGCTCCAAGATGTACGAGAACGTTTCGTCCGTCAGCTGCTGCGCCTGCCGCAGCAGCGACAGCTCGTGTGCGGACTTGATCTGGCGCAGCTCGACCAGCTTGCGGTCGTACCGGTCGCTCTCGTCGATCGTGATGCCGGGCAGACCGGCGCGCAGCGCCGCCAGACGGCGGATGCTCACGCTGTTCGCCTCGACGAACAGATGCGTGCAGCCGGCATCGTTCAGCAGCTCGCCGATCTCCTCGATGCGGTAGCTCGAGCGGCGCACGTCGACGCCCTCGATGACCTCGGCCGCCTTTTCGGAATAGCGCGAATCGATCAGGAACGTCGCCTTTTCCGGCGTAACGATCAGCAGACCGTCGCTGGAGGCGAAGCCGGTCAGATAGAAACGGTTAGGCTCGCTTTCGACGAGCAGGGCGGTGTGAGGGTCCAGTGCTGCACGCAGTGCCTGCAGCGGAGCGGTATCGTTTGCCATGGTCGATCTCTCCTTTTTACAGTTCTGCCAAAACGCGGCAGACATAGTCATAGGTGCGGGCCGTCGAGGAGATGCTCAGCCGCTCGCCCGGCGTGTGGATCGCCTGCATATCCGGCCCCAGCGACACGGCGTCAAGGCCGGGCATCCGGTCGGAGAACAGGCCGCATTCCAGCCCGGCGTGGATCGTTTCCACCACCGGCGGATGGCCGTACAGATCGGTGAACACGCGCACCATCGTGTCCCGCAGGCGGGACTGCGGGCGGTATTCCCACGCCGGATAATGCCCATGCGTGGTGCACACGCCGCCGAAGCGTTTTGCGATGCCGGACAGCGTGTCGAGCAGCGCGGCCTTTTCGGCGGTCTTGCTGCTGCGCACGGAGAACGTGGCGCGAAACGCGCCGTCCGCCAGCCGCAGCACGCCCAGATTGAGCGAGGTCTGCACCAGACCGGGGATGTCCGTGCTCATCGCCTGCACGCCGTTCGGGGCGGCGCAGAGCAATTCGGCGACGCGGCGGCTGTCCGCCGCCGTCAGGGCGGCGGCGGGCGCGTCCGCCGCCTCGAACGTGACGGTCAGGCCGGGGTCGGCCGCCACGGTGTTTTTGTTGACAAAGTCCGCGGCAGCGGCCGAAACGTCCGTGCCGGGGGCGGGGATCAGGTAACAGACGGCGCGGCGCGGGATAGCGTTGTCCTTCTGCCCGCCGCACAGCGAAACGAGCCGATATCCCTCCGGCAGCGTGCCGAGCAGACGGCCGAGAAGGATGTTCGCGTTTTGGCGGCCCTTATCGATCTCGGTGCCGGAGTGGCCGCCGATCAGCCCGTCCACCGTAATGGTGACGGCATCGCCCACAGCAGGCTGCGGTGTAAGGTCAAGGCCGATCTCGGCGCGGGCACCGCCCGCGCAGCCGACCGTCAGCGCGCCCTCCGCCTCGCTGTCCATGTTGATCAGCGTGCGCCCGGTCAGACGGGACACGTCCAGCCCCTGCGCGCCGTCCATGCCCGTTTCCTCGTCGGTGGTGAACAGTACCTCCAGCGGCGGGTGAGGCAGCGTATCGTCGGCTAAGATCGCCAGCGCCATCGCGACGGCGATGCCGTCGTCGCCGCCGAGCGTCGTGCCGTGCGCGCCGATCAGATCGCCGTCGACGAAC
>JAJXDX010000086.1:2831-4129 GCA_021640185.1 Oscillospiraceae bacterium
CCTGCAGGATGACCGGCGGTCGATCCTCGCGGCCCGGCGAGGCAGGCTTGCGGATGATGACGTTGCCGAACCGGTCGCTCTCGCACGCAAGACCCGACCGGCGCGCATAGGCAAGACAGTATGCCGTGATCTTTTCGGTGTTGCCGGAGCCGTGCGGGATGGCACACAGCTGTTCGAACACCGTGAACACGGCGGCAGGGGCCAGCCCCTGCAGTACGCTCGGACCCATCGCGATCCTCCTTTGCTCAGCGGACGCCCAGCAGCGCCGCACCGATCACGCCCGCGTCATTGTCCAGCGTGGCCGCCACGAGCTTTGTGCGCTTATCGCTGAAGCGGGCATAGTCCTCTTTGTCTACCAGCGCCTGCAACGGACGGATCAGCGTGTCGCCCTCGCGGCTGATGCCGCCGGCCAGCGCGATCATATCCGGCTGGAAGATGTTGATATAGTTCGTCACGCCGACGGCGAGCGCCTCGATATACGCGTCCACCGCGGCCTTGCCCGCCGCGTCGCCCGCACGCATGGCATCGAAGGCGGTGCGGCCGCTGACCCGGTCGATATCGCCGCCGACAGCCGTCCACATCGCGCTTTCCGGGTGCTGCTGCATGATCTCCTTCGTCGTGCGGATCAGGCCGGTGGCGGAGGCATACGCCTCCAGACAGCCGCGCCGTCCGCAGGTGCAGGTGCGCCCGCCTGCGTGCGTGACCATGTGGCCCAGCTCCGCGCCGGCACCGTTGCAGCCGCGCAGCAGCTTGCCGTCCACGATCACGCCGCCGCCGACGCCGGTGCCCAGCGTGACGGCGATGAAGTCCTTCATCCCCTTGGCCGCGCCGGCCTTATACTCGCCGTAAGCGGCGGCATTGGCATCGTTGTCGATCACGATGGGACGGCCGAGCCGCTGCTCCATGTATTCGCCCATATGCACGTCGCGAAAGCCGAGGTTGTTCGCGTACACGATCACGCCGGTGTCCGTGAGCACCATGCCGGGACAGCCGACACCGATGTACGGCACATCCTCCGCCGTCAGGTGCGCGGCGGCCAGCGCCTCGCGCGCGACGGCGCACATATCGTCCATGATCTGCTCCGCCGGGCGGGGGCAGGCGGTCTTGCGCTGTGCACGCGCGATGATGCGGTAGTCCGCGTCCAGTACGGCGGCGGCGATGTTCGTGCCGCCAAGGTCGATGCCGAGATAGTTCATGTCGATCCGTCCTTTCTGTCTTTACGGGGTGGTGTGCAGCAGCGTCAGCTTGCCGCACAAGGTCACGTCGCCGCAGCCTGCGGGCAGGAACACGCTGCCGCC
>JAJXDX010000086.1:4139-7712 GCA_021640185.1 Oscillospiraceae bacterium
ACGACCGGCAGGCGCGTATCGCCGCAGATCAGTTCTCCCTCGCCGTCGATGCACAGCAGATGGGCAAAGCGGTCGCCGCCGACGGTGATGCCGCAGGTGCCGTCGATATCCAGCCGCGCGACAGTGAAATAGCCGCAGCTTTGCAGCAGCGTGCGCGTGCAGCCGGGCAGCCGTTCCGGCTGCCCCTGCGGACGTCCGGCGGCGGGCGACGGCGTCAGGCGCAGCACGTCCAGCGCCTTTTCGATATGCAGCGGGCGGGTGTTGCCGTTTTTGTCGCGGCGGTCGTAGTCATACACCCGATAGGTCACGTTGCTGCTCTGCTGGATCTCGGCGATGAGGATGCCCGCGCCGATGGCGTGCAGCGTGCCTGCCGGGATGAAGAACACGTCGCCCGGATGCACGGGCGCGTGCCCCGCGACCTCGAGTAGCGTACCGTCCTTGATGCGGCAGGCCAGTTCCTCCCGCGTGACGGGGCGGGAGAAACCGTAGAGCAGCTCTGCGCCCGGCGCGCAGTCGACGATGACCCACATCTCCGTTTTGCCCCGGCTGTGCTCCACCCGCGCGGCGTACTCATCGTTCGGATGCACCTGCACCGACAGGCTCTGCTTCGCGTCGATCAGCTTGATCATCAGCGGGAAGCCGTCCTGCGCGTCCACCGCGCTGCCCAGCAGCTCCGGCTGCGCCTGCAGCGCGGCGGCGAGCGTCTGTCCGGCAAACGGGCCGGACGCGATCGTGCTCTCGCCGTCCGGGTGGCAGGAAAGCTCCCAGCTTTCGGCCAACGGGGCGATCGCGGTCTGTTTTCCAAAATCGGTCTTTAGCCGCTCACCGCCCCAAAGATAATCCTTGAAGGCGGGCTGCAGCAGCATCGGCTGTGCCATGGTCGTTTCCTCCTTGCCGCGGCAGGATCTGCCTGCCGCACTTATCGGTATTATAGCACTCCGCGCCGTATCATGCAAGGGGTTTCGCCGACGTGCCGTTTCCTCCTGCCGCGCCCGCTCCTGTGCGGAAACGTCGGCGGGAAGGCGGGTGTGCCACGCGTTTTCCGTGCCATTTTGCCTATACCGAGTATTGACATCGGCGTTGTCCCGTGATACACTGGTGTCAATGGGTGACAGGTACGCAAGTCGGAGGTTCTTCTGGGCCGTATGGCTGACCTGTCGCCCGTTTTCTTTTACCTCGATCGGGTATCGATATCGCTCCTTGCCCCTGTCCCGAATGCTGAATGCGATATCCTACGGTATTGATGCCGATCGCCGATGTTTGCCTGATCTATTCCCCTTTCGCCTTTGGATAGCGGCTGGTGGCTGCTCCTTCGTGCGTGGATCGTACCGGGGGGCTCCTGTTGCCGCTAATGGCCTCGATCTATGCAGCTCGGCTTCACTTGCGTGCAATACAGATCCGTACAGCTATCGTTTCTGTCAACATGATATCTCTCCTAACTAATAAATCGTTTTTGAGGTGATCAGTATGAATAATGGTGGAGCTTCTTCCCATGCGGATACGCTTATCGGTCAATGGAAAGTCATATACATGGGCGGTATTCCGGGGTACTATGGAATAAAAGGAAGGTCGTACATTTCTTTATTACACGAAGGATTCTATATCACATCGGATCAGATCGGGGTGCACTATTTTTCATATGGTCAGGTGCTCAACTGGAATATCGTTAAAGAACGCAGTGCATTTGCTACAGCTTCCTCGAACGCCTCCTTTGGCCCAAGGCACATCCGGATCGAGTACATCGATGCTCAGGGAGAGAAAAACGTCATCCTGCTGGAAATGATCCAATCGATCTTTCTGCCAAAAAGTGCGAAGCATTGCCAGATCATGATGGCCACGATGGCACAGCACGGGATCTTTGAAAAGTTTTATCGCGCTCCTCAGCACTGATGCCTTGTTCGACCAAGGTAAGGTCTGCTCCAAGCCGTTTTGTTAGCATCGAAACGGCGTTGTCCAAAAAAATGCTGCGATTTGCCGCACCGGTCACGATGGTTGCATCGATCGCCTGAAATGTGGCGGCAAAGGTCTGCGATATCCCCGCTATTTGCATATCGAAGGTCGCTTTCATATTCGCGGCGGAAGCAGAAACAGCTTGATCAAATGACGTGAGTTCGTTTGTCATGGTTTTGACGTCGATCGCTGATGTTTGCATGATCTATTCCCCTTTCTAATTATGATAGGAGTTTAGAAAATGAAAAAACGGAAGAAACTACAGGAACTGAATCGCTGGGTCGTTATTTCGATCATTGTATATGTATTGATATTGATCATGCTGGTAATTGCTGCGTTTCTATCTTCAGATCCCAAACACAGCTTATGGTCTTTTGCTGCCGTGGTATGGGCAATTCTCGGATTTCTGCTGCCTAAAAACACATATCTTTACACGCTGCGAGCCTCCTTGCCAACCTTGAGGGAGCATGCTGTGGTTTACGCTAAAAATATTAAAAAGGAATGGTACACGTATGGCAGTGGGTCACTATATGTTCCTGTTATCACTTTCCGATTTAAAAACGGCAAGATCTTAGCGTTTAGGGTGTCAAATAAAGATCATAGAACTTTTCAATGCGGCGAAACCGGAACATTAGTCTATAAGCTAGGAAAAGGAACGGCTTTCTTTATAGATTTCATCGTGCATGATCAACACATATTATAATGGAATTAATGCCATTTGTTGATGCTTGCCTAATTTCTTCCCCTTTCGATTCTTGATAGGAGTTGATCTCATGAAGAAAAAAATCAATTGGTTGGGATGGTTGATCAATGTTCTTTATGTATTGTTGTTTCTGCTTTTGTGTTATTATGGAGTTTATTGCCAAAGAATTGAACATGTTCAAGGCCGAAATCTCTCTTTCAGTATGGCAACGTTGATGTTTATCTCTGGACCAGCTATGTTGCCGATTTGGTATAATTGGTCACTTGGGAAATTGCTCCCAGTACACCGAGCAGATGTCTATTTAATGCGTAAGGAGATCTATATCGGGCGCGTACATTTCGGAAACGGAACAAAGCGTGGAACACCTCATCATTTTATAACTTTTGTTTTTCCAAATGGTGAGATGATCGAATTTTTTGTAAAAAAACGTATCTACGATCAGCATTTTGTGGGAGAGCAGGGCTTATTGCTATATAAGGTGCAAGGAAAGCACACCTATTATGTTAACTTCATAAAAAACCAACAATAAACTATAATAGTTTTTATGGCATTGTGCGAATTTTACTAAAGCGTTTCTTGCAATTATTCCTGACACAGTATCAATGCCATTTGCTGATGTTTGCCTAATTTATTCCCCTTTCGCCTTTGGACCGGAGTTGAAAAAATGAAAAATGGATCCGAAAAATCGGAATACTTGAAGAAGCGGTTTAATTGGCTGGGCTTGCTTAGTATCATTGCTTATACCGTTATTTTCGTGTTATTATGCATGGCAACGTTTTCCGGCCCGTCACCTATGGATAGCGGCTGGTGGCTGCTGCTTTGTGCGTGGATCATACCGGGTCTCCTGTTGCCGCTAATGACTTGGATCTATGCAGATCGACTTCATTTGCAGGCAATAAAAGAGGACGCGGTAGTTGTAT
>JAJXDX010000087.1 GCA_021640185.1 Oscillospiraceae bacterium
GCATAGTCGAACGAGGTCAACCCGCGCGTTTCCCGCTCCTCGGCGCTGGCCAGCAAGGCGACCGGCTATCCGATCGCCAAGATCACGACCAAGATCGCGCTGGGCTACACACTGGACGAGATCCGCAACGACATCACCGGCAAGACCTGCGCCTGTTTTGAACCGGCGCTGGACTACGTCGTGGTCAAGTTCCCCAAATGGCCGTTCGACAAGTTCTCCGGCATCAGCCGGAGGCTCGGCACGCAGATGAAGGCCACCGGCGAGGTCATGGCGATCGGCAACAGCTTCGAGGCCGCACTGATGAAGGCCGTGCGCGGGGCGGAGATCTCGCTGGATACGCTGAATGCCGCGCCGCTCGACGGCCGCCCCGTGGAGGAGCGGCTGGCCGACCGGGACGACCGGCGGCTGTTCACGGTGTTCGAGGCACTCAAGGCCGGGGTATCGGTGCAGAAGATCCGCGAGATCACGCGCATCGACCGGTTCTTCCTCGATAAACTGCAGGGCATGGCCGATCTGGAGCAGGCCCTGTCCGGCGGGATCACGCCGCAGCTGTACCGGCAGGCGAAGGACTTCGGCTATCCGGATGCCGCGATCCGGCGGATCGCGGGGCAGACGGATCTGCCGCATCTGCCCGCGGCCTACAAGATGGTGGACACCTGCGGCGCGGAGTTCGCGGCGCAGACGCCGTATTTCTATTCGACCTACGACGAGGAATGCGAGGCGCGGGCGCTCCCCCGCTCCGGCAAGCCGTGCATCGTGGTGCTCGGCTCCGGGCCGATCCGGATCGGGCAGGGGATCGAGTTCGATTATTCCTCCGTCCACTGCGTGTGGACGCTCAAAAAGCTCAGCTACGACGTGGCGATCGTCAACAACAACCCGGAAACGGTATCCACCGACTACGACACGGCGGACCGCCTGTATTTCGAGCCGCTGTGCGAGGAGGACGTGGAGAACATCTTAGCGGTAGAAAAGCCCGTCGGCGTGGTGGTGGCCTTCGGCGGGCAGACCGCCATCCGGCTGACCGGCTATCTGGACGGCCGCGGCGTGCCGATCCTCGGCACGTCCGCCGAAGGGATCGACATGGCGGAGGACCGGGAGCGGTTCGACGCGCTGCTGGAGGAGCTGGACATCAAGCGTCCGAAGGGCTGCGCCGTCCTGACCGAGGACGAGGCCGAGGCGGCGGCGGAAAAGCTGGGCTATCCGGTGCTGCTGCGCCCGTCCTACGTCATCGGCGGGCAGAACATGACGATCGTGCACGATGCGGCGCACCTGCACCGCTATATGCAGAAGATCTTGGCCGGCGGGATCCAAAACCCGGTGCTGGTGGACAAGTACATGATGGGCTCGGAGCTGGAGGTGGACGTCATCTCCGACGGGCGCGACGTGCTGATCCCCGGCATGATGCAGCACATCGAGCGCGCGGGCGTGCACAGCGGCGATTCCATCGCCGTCTATCCGCCCTACAGCATCAGCGACGGCATGATGCGCCGCATCGTCGACTGCTCCGAGAAATTGGCGCTCTCGCTGGGCACCAAGGGGCTGGTCAACATCCAGTACCTGATCTGGCAAAACGAGCTGTACGTCATCGAGGTCAACCCGCGCGCTTCCCGCACGATCCCGTACATCAGCAAGGTGACCAGCGTGCCGATGGTAAACTTAGCCACCCGCGTCATGACCGGCGCGGCGGTGAAGGATCTGGGCTTCGGCACGGGGCTGCGCAAGGCGCCGCCGTATTTCGCGGTGAAGGTGCCGGTGTTCTCGTTCGAAAAGCTGACCGACGCCAACGCCTATCTGGGGCCGGAGATGAAATCGACCGGCGAGGTGCTGGGGATCGGCCGGACGCTGAACGAGGCGCTGTTCAAGGGCCTGACGGCGGCCGGGCTGTCGCCGTCGGCGCCGACGCCGGGGAAGGAGAGCGGCGTCCTGCTCAGCGTGGAGGAGCACGACCGCACCGAGGCGCTGGCGCTGGCGGAAAAATTCCGCGCGCTGGGGCTGCGGCTGTACGCCACGCCGGACACGGCCGCGGCGATCTCGGCCGTCGGCCTTGACGTGACGACCATCCCCTCCATCGCCGAGGGCGACGGCGCGTTCGCGCTGCTCGATGACGGCAAGATCGGCTGCATCGTCTACACCGGCGCGGCGTTCGACTCTACGCTGGGTCTCTATGTTCGGCTGCACCGCCATGCCATGCAGGCGGGCGTGCCGTGCTTCACCTCGCTGGACACCGCGAACGCCGTGGCCGACATCCTTGCGGCGGGCTACCGGTGCGACAACACGGAGCTGATCGACATCTGCCATATGCGCAAGGAACGCGCGCTGCTGCGCTTTGCCAAAATGGAGGCCACCGGCGACGACTATATCTTCATCGAGAACTTCGACGGCACGGTCGACTGTCCGGAGTCGCTGGCGATCACGCTGTGCGACCGGCATTACAGCATCGGCGGCTTCGGCCTGATCCTGCTGGAGAACAGCGACACGGCCGACTGACGGATGCGGGTGTTCAACCGCGACGGCAGCCGCGGACAGGTGGCGGGCAACAGCCTGCGCAGCGTCGGCAAATATCTGCACGACACCGGGCGCGTGACGGGCGAGGCCGTCACGGTGGAAACGGCGGGCGGCGTATGCCGTCTGGCGCTGCACCTGACCGACGGTGAGGTATCGTCCGTCACGGCGCAGATGGGCGTCCCCTCGCTCGATCCCGCGGCACTGCCCTGCACGTTTTCCGGCAGCCGCGCCGTGGACGTTCCGCTGACGGTGCTGGGACAAGAGTACCGCGTCACCTGCGTTTCGATGGGCAACCCGCACTGCGTCGTGTTCTGTGACCGGATCGATACGCTGCCGCTGGACAAGATCGGCCCGGCCTTCGAGAACGCGCCGGAATTCCCGCAGCGGGTCAACACCGAGTTCGTCCGCGTGGTCGATCCCGTCACGCTGAAGATGCGCGTGTTCGAGCGCGGCAACGGCGAAACGTTCGCCTGCGGCAGCGGCGCGTGCGCCGCCGTCGTCGCGGCGGTGGAGAACGGGATCTGCCCGAAGGGGCAGGACGTCACGGTCAAGGTGCGCGGCGGCGAGCTGATCGTGCGCTATACCGACGATGGTGTGACCCTGACGGGCGACACCAAGCTGATCTTTACCGGCGAGATCCGGTATTGATCTGCTCACAAAAAATAGCAGGCGGCAGGAGGCCCAAATGGCCTCCTGCCGCCTGTTTTTTGCTGCATAGCCGCCGGATGCGGCGAACGCCCCGGCCGAATGGCCGGGGCGTTCGTTGATGCTATCGGGGAGAAGGGAGAGCCGCGAAGGATCAGACGTTCTTCGCGTACAGCTCGCCCAGACGCTGCAGGTGCTCGTAACGGGCGACTGCGGTCTCCTCGGCTTTGGTGAACAGCTTCTCCGCACGCTCCGGGAAGGAACGGGTCAGCGAAGAATACCGCGCCTCGCCCATGATGAAGTCATGATAGCTGGTGGTCGGCGCCTTGCTGTCCATGGTGAAGGGGTTCTTGCCCTCGGCCTTGTTGGCGGGGTTGAAGCGGAACATATTCCAGTAGCCGCAGTCGACCGCCTTCTTCATCTCGGCTTGGCAGTTGACCATGCCGCCCTTGATGGAGTGCATCTCGCACGGCGAGTAGCCGATGACGAGCGACGGGCCCGGATACGCCTCCGCCTCGGCCAGCGCCTTGACGGTCTGGTTCATGTCGGCGCCCATGGCGATCTGCGCGACGTAGATATAGCCGTAGCTCATCGCGATCTCGGCCAAGCTCTTCTTGGCGATGGCCTTACCGGCGGCGGCGAACTGCGCCACCTGACCGATGTTGGACGCCTTGGAGGCCTGTCCGCCGGTGTTGGAGTACACCTCGGTATCGAACACCATGACGTTGACGTCCTCGCCCTGTGCCAGCACGTGATCGAGGCCGCCGAAGCCGATGTCGTACGCCCAGCCGTCGCCGCCGAAGATCCAGACGGACTTCTTCGACAGATACTCGCTGTAGGTCAGCACGTCCTTGCACAGGTCGCAGGGATCGGCGATCTTTTTCAGCTCGGCCACGAGGGCATCCGCCGCCGCGCCGTTCTTCTTGCCGTCGTTCACGGTATCCAGATAGGCCGCGCATGCCGCCTTCAGCTCGTCGGACGCCTTATCGGACGCCGCGATCTCGCGCACTTCGTCGATCAGACGGCCGCGGATGGCCTTCTGACCCAGATACAGGCCGTAGCCGTGCTCCGCGTTATCCTCGAACAGGGAGTTCGCCCACGCCGGGCCGTGACCGTTGTGGTCGGTGGTGTAGGGCGAGGTGGCCGCCGGGCCGCCCCAGATGGAGGAGCAGCCGGTGGCGTTGGAGATGTACATCCGGTCGCCGAACAGCTGGGTGATCAGGCGCGCATACGACGTTTCGGCGCAGCCCGCGCAGGAGCCGGAGAACTCGAGCAGCGGCTTCTTGAACTGGCTGCCGATCACGGTGTCGGCCACGATCTCGGGCTTCTCCGCGACCTTTTCGACGCAGTAATCGAACACTTCCTGCTGAGCCGTCTGGCTCTCCTGCGGCTTCATGGTCAGCGACTTGGTCGGGCAGACGCCCACGCACACGCCGCAGCCCATGCAGTCGAGCGGGGAAACGGCCATCGTGAAGGCATAGTCGGTCTTGACCACGGGCTTCTCGGTGGTGCGGATCGCCGCGGGAGCGGCGGCCAGCTCGTCCGCCGTCAGCGCGAACGGACGGATCGTGGCGTGCGGGCAGACGAACGCGCAGCGGTTGCACTTGACGCAGGTCTTTTCGTTCCACTCCGGCACCATGACCGCGACGCCGCGCTTCTCGTACGCGGACGCGCCCTGCTCGAACGTGCCGTCCACATGGGCGGAGAACGCGGAAACGGGCAGGCTGTCGCCGTTCATCTTGCCGACCGGGATCATGATGTCGTCCACCTGACGGATCAGCTTGGCCGGGCCGTGCTCGGTGACGGCGGTCGTTTCGTCGACGGCATCCGCCCACGCGGCGGGCACGTCGATCTTGACGAACGCCGTGGCGCCGGCATCGATCGCCTTATGGTTCATCTCCACGATGTCCATGCCCTTCTTGGAGTAGGACTTCGTGGCGGCATCCTTCATATACTGGATGGCCTCTGCCTGCGGCATGACCTTGGCCAGCGTGAAGAACGCGCTCTGCAGGATCGTGTTGGTGCGCTTGCCCATGCCGATCTCGATCGCGAGGTCGATGGCGTTGATCGTGTACAGCTGGATGTTATTTTTCGCGATATAGCGCTTGGCCTCCGCCGGCATATGGCGGTCAAGCTCTTCCGGCGTCCACTGGCAGTTGATCATGAACACGCCGCCCGGCTTGACATCGTTGACCATCTTGTAGCCCTTGATGACATAAGACGGGTTGTGGCAGGCCACGAAGTCCGCCTTGTTGATATAGTACGGGCTCTTGATCGGCTTGTCGCCGAAGCGCAGGTGGCTGATCGTGATGCCGCCGGTCTTTTTGGAGTCGTACTGGAAGTACGCCTGCACATACTTATCGGTGTGGTCGCCGATGATCTTGATGGAGTTCTTGTTCGCGCCGACGGTGCCGTCGCCGCCCAGACCCCAGAACTTGCACTCGATCGTGCCCTCGGCGGCGGTGTTCGGCGCTTCCTTCTCCTCGAGGGACAGGCCGGTCACATCGTCGACGATGCCGATGGTGAACTGGTGCTTCGGCTCGGCCTTCGCCAGCTCGTCATACACCGCGAACACGCTGGCGGGCGGGGTATCCTTCGAGCCCAGACCGTAGCGGCCGCCGATGACGCGGATATCACCGCGGCCCTGCGTGGCCAGCGCGGTAACGACGTCCATATACAGCGGCTCGCCCAGCGCGCCCGGCTCTTTGGTACGGTCGAGCACCGCGATCTTCCTGACGGTCTGCGGGATAGCGGCCGACAGCTTGTCCGCACAAAACGGGCGGTACAGGCGGACCTTGACCAGACCGACCTTCTCGCCCTTGGCGGTCAGGTAGTCGATGACTTCCTCGGCCACGTCGCAGATGCTGCCCATCGCGACGATCACGCGCTCGGCATCCGGCGCGCCGTAATAGTTGAACAGCTGATAATCGGTGCCCAGCTTCTCGTTGACCTTGTGCATATATTCCTCGACGATGCCGGGGACAGCGTCGTAGTACTTGTTGCACGCCTCACGATGCTGGAAGAAGATGTCGCCGTTCTCGTGCGAGCCGCGCATGACCGGACGCTCCGGGTTGAGGGCGCGCTTGCGGAACGCCTCGACGGCGTCCATGTCGCACATCTCTTTGAGGTCGGCATAATCCCACACCTGGATCTTCTGGATCTCGTGCGAGGTGCGGAAGCCGTCGAAGAAGTTCAGGAACGGAACGCGCCCCTTGATCGCCGCGAGGTGCGCGACCGCGCCGAGATCCATGACCTCCTGCGGGTTCGTTTCGCACAGCATGGCGAAGCCGGTCTGGCGGCAGGCGTACACGTCGGAATGATCGCCGAAGATGTTCAGCGCATGGGACGCGACGCAGCGGGCGGACACGTGGAACACGCAGGGCAGCAGCTCGCCGGCGATCTTGTACATATTGGGGATCATCAGCAGCAGGCCCTGAGAGGCGGTGTAGGTCGTCGTCAGCGCACCGGCGGCGAGCGAACCGTGCACCGTGCCCGAAGCACCGGCCTCGGACTCCATCTCCGCGACCTTCACGGTCGTGCCGAAGATGTTCTTCTGCCCGGCGGCGGACCACTGGTCGACATAGTCGGCCATGGGGCTGGACGGGGTGATCGGATAGATCCCCGCGACCTCGGTGAACGCATACGATACGTGCGCCGCGGCGTTGTTACCGTCCATGGTCTTGAATTTTCTTGCCATAGATGTTGTTCCTCCCTGAATGATAGTTGGATCCAAACGGATCGGACGCGCCGAAACAGGCGTACCGACCCGATACACCACCTGATATCATAGCACACTTTACCTCTATTGTAAAGGGCAAATCGGTGCCGAAACACAAAAAATCAGACCGGCTCCAGCTGCTTATAGATCTCCTGCATATAGCGGTCGACGCCCGCCAACTCGTCGGCGCAGATCTTCAGCTTCATGCGGTCGATCTCCACGGCCTTGCGGTCGGATTTATACATCATCTCGTGCTCCAGACTGGCCCACGCATCCATCGCCACGGTGCGCAGCTGGATCTCGACCGGGATGTCCTCCGTGACGCCTGCCGAGGTGCGCACCGGCAGCTGCACGACGATGTGCAGGCTGCGGTAGCCGTTCTCCTTCGGCTTCGCGATGTAATCGGACACGCGCACCACCGTCAGGTCGTCGCGCGCCATGATCAGCTCCGCCAGACGGTACACGTCGTCGATATAGTTGCAGATCACCCGCACGCCCGCGATGTCCCGCACGCCCGCGCGGATCGACTCCACCGTCAGCGGCAGGCCGTGGCGCTCTGCCTTTTCCAAAATGCTCTCCACCGTTTTCATGCGGCATTCCATGTGGTGGATCGGATCGTGATCGTTCTCGGCGCGGAACTGGTCGTCGATGAACTCCAGCTGTGCGCACAGTTGCCGCATCCCGCCGCGGTACAGCGTCTGCAGGCGGCACAGCTGCTCGATCAGGCCCTCGTCCGCGCGCGCCGCCGCGCCCGACGCCGAGGACGGCGCACTGACCGCCTCCGACGCCTCC
>JAJXDX010000088.1 GCA_021640185.1 Oscillospiraceae bacterium
TATGGCGATAGGGCGTATGCCGACGTGACTTACTTTGCCATAAGGGAATAGTCGATACAGTAAAAATACTAGATAATACAAATAAAGCGATATTTGCGACCGGCATTTGAAGCCGGTCTTCGTGGATGGACCAAAGAACAGGTCGATCCTGTCGATGTTGGATCGGCTGCCGATTACTTGATCTTCAGATGAAAGCGGGTGCTTGGTCGTGGCTAAAGATCATAACCAAATGGGCTCTCTGCTCAGGCAATATAAAGTGAATTACCTTTCCGGGCTTCCGGATCTTTTAAAAACCAGGCGGCACATCACGATGCAGCTATGTACTTCCGGCTTTGTTTTTTCCGGAAGAGCATTTCCGCTTATCCAGATCCCGTATCCTTCGGTCGTGAAATTTGACTTGACCGTTGGCTATGGCTCAAAGTGGGATTACAGACCGTCTGACATGAGTATGGCGAAAGTTATCGACATGGCCTATCTCAATGACGAGCATCAGATCGTTACTTTGAAGTTTGAACTGTCCGCTACATTAAATGTTTTCAGGGATCATCAAACACGATCTGAGCTTATTCTTTTTCTAAAAAGCGCCGGTATTTATGATCGATTTGATCTCAGCCGGTGAGCGGCAAGTAAGGCTGCTTTGCGCAAAAATGCCCGCCGTCCGAAAGGACGGCGGGCATCGTTCGCGTTTTGGCCGGCGGCGGTCACAGCGCATCGACGAGATCGTTCATGTCGTACAGTCCGGCGGGCTTGCCTTGCAAAAAGCGCACGGCGGCCAGCGCACCGGCGGCAAAGATGTCGCGCGATTGCGCGCGGTGGGTAAGGGTGACCACCTCGTCCCCACCGCCAAAGATCACCTGATGCTCGCCGATGATGTTCCCGGCGCGGATCGAGGCGATGCCGATCTCGTCCCTGTCGCGCTTTTGGCGGCGGTCGTGCCGGTCATAGACGTTGTGCATCGGGCGGTCCAGCCCGGCGCGCGCCGCATCCGCCAGCATGAGCGCCGTGCCGGACGGCGCGTCGAGCTTTTGATCGTGGTGCATCTCCAAGATCTCGATATCGAAGGTATCGCCGAGGACGGTAGCCGCCTTTTTGGTCAGGGCGCTGAGCACCGCGATGCCAAGGCTCATGTTCCCGCTCATGAACACCGGGATCTCGGCCGCAGCGGCGCGCACCGCCGCGCGCTGCTCCTCACTCAGACCCGTGGTGGCCAGCACGAGCGGCAGCCTGTGCCGAACGGCGAAGTCCAGCTCCTGTGCCAGCGCGGCGGGGCTAGAAAAATCCACGATCGCGTCGAGCGGCTGCGTGCAGCCGTCCGGCTCCGGATAGACCGGGTACGGCGTATCGCTCTGCGGGGCGCGGGCATCGACACCGGCGGCGACCGCGATGTCCGCCGAGGCGGCGGCCGCCGCCGTGACGGCGTGCCCCATGCGGCCCAAGCAGCCGCACAGCAGGATCTGCAGCTTTTCCATGGAGGGTCCTCCTTATCCGATCAGGCCGTGGCGGCGCAGCACCTGCTCCAGCCGGGCCAGCGGCTGCTCATCCATCTGGTAGAGCGGCAGGCGGCATTGCCCGACGCCCATGCCCATCAGCTCCATCGCCGCCTTGACCGGGACGGGGTTGACATCGGTGAACAGGGCGTTAGCGAGATCAAGGTAGTCGAGCTGCAGCTTGCGGCTGCCCTCGATATCGCCGGAGAACCACTTGGCGCACATCTCGTGCACCACCTGCGGCACGATGTTCGACAGCACGGAAACGACGCCCTTGCCGCCCAGCGACAGGATCGGCACGATCTGATCGTCGTTGCCGGAATAGATCGGGATGTCGCACAGCGCGGCCAGCTCGGCGACTGAGGAGATGTTGCCGTTGGCCTGCTTGATGCCGACGATGTTGTCTACCGTGCGGTACAGCTCCGCTACGGTGGCAGGCTTCATGTCTACGCCGGTGCGGGACGGCACGTTGTACAGGATCATCGGCAGATCGGTGGAGGCTGCGACCTTGGAGAAGTGCGCGATCAGCCCGCGCTGCGAGGTCTTGTTGTAATACGGCGTGACCAGCAGCAGGCCGTCCGCGCCCATGCGCTGCGCCACGCGGCACATATCGATGCAGTGCGCCGTATCGTTGGAGCCGGTGCCGGCGATCACCGGGATGCGTCCGGCAGCCCGGTCGATCACGACGCGCAGCGCCTCCAGATGCTCCGGAGAGGACAGCGTGGGCGCCTCGCCCGTCGTGGCACAGGCGATGATCGCGTCCGTGCCGTTTTGGATGTGCCAGTCGGTCAGCTCGACGAGCTTGTCGCCGTTGACGCTGCCGTCCGGGCGCATCGGCGTGACGAGTGCCACGCCCGCGCCGGTGTACAGGATGCGCTTTTGCATAAGATCTCCGCCTTTCTTGAATTTTATCGCGTAGGGGATGGGGTCGCTTTTTAGTCGATATAGCCGTCGGCGCACAGCAGCTCCGCCAGCAGCACAGCGCCGCCCGCCGCGCCGCGCAGCGTGTTGTGCGACAGGCCGACGAACTTGTAGTCGTACTGCGTATCGTCCCGCAGACGCCCGAGCGAGATCTGCATCCCGCCCTCCAGATCGCGGCACAGGCGCGTCTGGGGCATATCGTTCTCCTCATAATAGCGCAGGAACTGCCGGGGCGCGGAGGGCAGCTCCAGCTGCTGCGGGCGGCCGGAGAACTTCGCCCAGCGGGACAGGATCTCCTCACGTGCCGGCTTTTGGGCAAAGCGGACATACACCGCCGCGAAATGGCCGTTGCTGACCGGGACGCGCAGGCACTGCGCCGTGAATGCAGGGGAGGAGGCGGGCACGATGCGGTCGTCCTCGATCCGGCCCCAGATCTTCAGCGGCTCCTGCTCGGATTTTTCCTCCTCGCCGCCGATATACGGGATGATGTTGTCCACCATCTCCGGCCAGCGGGCAAACGTCTTGCCCGCGCCGGAGATCGCCTGATACGTGCACACCAGCACGTCCCGCACGCCCAGATCGTCCAGCGGATACAGCGCCGGGACGTAGCTTTGCAGCGAGCAGTTCGACTTGACGGCGATGAAGCCGCGCTTCGTCCCCAAACGGCGGCGCTGCGCCGGGATGATCTGCTCGTGCTGCCAGTTGAGCTCCGGGATGATCATCGGCACGTCCGGCGTGCCGCGGTGGGCGCTGTTGTTGGAGATCACCGGGCATTCGGCCTTGGCATACGCCTCCTCCAGCGCGCGGATCTCGTCCTTTTTCATGTCGACGGCGCAAAAAACGAAGTCCGCCAGCGCGGCGACCTCCTCGACGTGCGAGGCATCGTACACCGGCATGGCTTTCATGCTGTCCGGGATCGGCGTGTCCATCGCCCAGCGTCCGGCGACGGCCTCCTCGTACGGCTTGCCGGCCGATCGGGGGCTGGCCGCGAGCACGGTGACCGTGAACCACGGGTGGTTTTCCAGCAGGGTCATGAAGCGCTGCCCGACCATGCCCGTGCAGCCGACGATCCCGACGCGATACTGTTTCATGTCATTCTCCTTTTTCTTTTCCGCAGGCGGAAAAAAGTATTGAACATCCGCCGCTTTTCCGATATAATAGGCCATAGTTATTTTACCACCGACGGGCGGGCGTTGTCAATACGCTGCCCGGGAAAGACAGGTCATTTCTATGCTGCGGACGGATTTTTATTACGATCTTCCCGAAGAGCTGATCGCCCAAACGCCGATCGAGCCGCGCGATGCTTCGCGTCTGCTGGTGCTCGACCGGCAGACCGGCGCGTGGGCGGACAAGCATTTCGACGACATTTTGGACGAGCTGCACGAGGGGGACTGCCTCGTGCTCAACGACAGCCGCGTGCTGCCTGCGCGCCTGCTCGGCACGCGCGCGGCCACCGGCGCGCACGTGGAGCTGCTGCTGCTGACCCCGCACGGCGGCGACGAATGGGAAACGCTGGCCGGGCCGGGGCGGCGCGCGAAGCCGGGGGATGACATCGTGTTCGGCGACGGGCTGCTGACCGCACACGTGCTGGAGGTACTGGAGGGCGGCAACCGGCTGGTGCGCTTCTCTTACGAGGGGAATTTCTACGAGGTGCTCGACCGCATCGGTCAGATGCCGCTGCCGCCGTACATCCACGAAAAGCTGCAGGACAAGGAGCGCTACCAAACGGTGTATTCCCGCGACCCCGGCAGTGCTGCCGCGCCGACGGCGGGGCTGCACTTCACGCCGGAGCTGCTGGACCGTGTGCGCGAAAAGGGCGTGGAAACGGCCTTCGTCACGCTGCACGTGGGGCTGGGGACGTTCCGCCCGGTCAAGGAGGACGAGATCACCGACCACAAGATGCACGCGGAGCATTATTCGCTTGGCGAAGAGGCCGCCGCGATCATCGAGCGCACGCGCGCACGCGGCGGGCGCGTGATCGCCGTCGGCACGACGAGCTGCCGCACGCTGGAGAGCGTCGGCCTGACCGACGGCCACGTCCGTCCGGCGGAGGGCTGGACGGAGATCTTTATCTATCCCGGCTACCGGTTTCGGCTGGTCGACGGGCTGATCACGAACTTCCATCTGCCGGAAAGCACGCTGATCATGCTGGTCAGCGCGCTGGCCGGGCGTGAGAACATCCTTGCTGCCTATCGCCACGCCGTGGAGGAGAGATACCGATTTTTCTCGTTCGGCGATGCGATGTTCATCCGCTGACGGCGGATAAATAACGACACGGAGGATCGCTTTATGCTGAAGATCTGCGACGTTCCTGCGCCGGAGCTGCCGTCCGACCGCTATGCGGTCACCGTCGACGGCGTGCCCGCTCCGGCTTATCGCGCACGCGTTTCCCGCATCCCGTTCGATCGGGTCTGGCCGGGGCATCAGCGCCCGATGGAGCAGAGCGAGCTGACCACGTTCCTCTCGTTTTCCACCGACCGGCCGGTGAAGATGCGCGTCGTCCCGGTGCGCTCCTTTCGCGAGGCCGTCGTGCGTCCGCTGTCCAAAAACATCGTGCCGGAGCGCGACGGGGACGCGCTGTCCTTCACCGTTTGTCCGGGCGACCGGCTGTCGCTGGAATTGGACGGCCACCACGATAATTTGCAGATCTTTGCGAACCGACCGGCCGTTTGGCCGTCTGCCGATCGGCCGGGCGTGCGCTATTTCGGCCCTGGCACGCACGATGCCGGGCGGATCTGCCTGCACGACGGCGAAACGCTGGTCATCGACGACGGGGCGGTGGTGTACGGCTCCGTCGTGGCGGAGGATGTGCGCCATGTGCGGATCTGCGGCTACGGCATCCTGTGCAACAGCGTGGAAACGCGCAGCCTGCGGTTCCCCTCCGCCTGCCTGGATTACGAGCGGATGGCGCTGCCGGAAGAGCTGCAGAGCATCGAAACGCTGCCGGACGATGTGGCGCAGATGGCCGATGCGGCGTATTTTTCGCCAAAACCGCTCGGCTGCCTGAATATCCTGCGCTGTGACGACGTGACGGTCGAGGGCATCACCTTCCGCGATTCCTCGGTTTGGACGGCCACGGTGATCGACAGCAGCCACGTGACCTTCGATAACGTCAAAACGATCGGGATGTGGCGCTATAACGCCGACGGCATCGACTTCTGCAACAGCGATCACGGCGTGGTGCGGCGCAGCTTTTTGCGCAACTTCGACGATGTGATCGTGGTCAAGGGGATCGCCGATGCCAAAAAGCCGGTCACCGAGGAGCTGCTGTTCGAGGATAACGTGGTGTGGTGCGACTGGGGCCGCGGGTTCGAGATCGGCGCGGAAACATGCGCACGGGAGATCCGGCACATCGTCTATCGCGACAGCGATATCCTGCACGGCACGTATATGCACATGGATATCCAAAACGGCGACAGCGGCCATGTTCACGACGTGCTGTATGAGGATATCCGCATCGAGTATTCGAAATACGAGACGGAGCCGATCCTGCAGGAGGACGACGCGCACGAATACGCGCCGAAGCCGCAAACGCATATGCCGTACCTGTTTTTGGCGGAGATTCGCCACGGCTTTTGGAACATCCAGCCGGATCCCGGCCGCACGTCCGATATCGTGCTGCGCAACATCGCCGCCGTGACCGATCCCGGCCTGCCGATGCCGCCGATCGCCGTGCTGGGGCAGGACGACGACCACCGTGTGGAGCGTGTCCGGTTCGAGAACGTGACGGTCAACGGCGTACCGATCACGGTCAATGATGTAAAGCAGAGTAGCTTTACGGATGACATCGCGGTGCTTTGAGGGAGAGAAAAGGAACGATGACGATCGAGGCCGGGGATATCGTTCTGCGCGACTTTCTCGCGCAGGATATCGAAAAACGCATCACCTGGGAAACGACGGAGACCGAATGGCAGCTGTGGGATGCGCCTTGGGAATACGAGGGCGTGAGCGAGGAAGAGCGGCAGCGGGAACTGGACTGCTATATCGCCGATATGCACCGGTGGGCGGAACGCTTTCGTGATCTGCCGGACGACGTGCCGCGCATGGGGTTTCAGATCGCGACCCGTGCGGGGGAGTATATCGGCTGGTGCAACGCTTATCATATCGACAAGGACTGCAACTTTACACAAGACGATGGCTACTGTGCGGTCGGCATCTCGATCCCGGAGCGGTCGGCGCGCGGCAAAGGCTATGCTTATCAGGCACTGATCGCCTTTATCGGGTATCTGCGGCAGCAGGGCGTCGATGATATCTATTTGCAGACTTGGTCGGGCAACGAGCGCATGATCCACATCGCGCAAAAGATGGGGTTCGCGGAGCATCGCCGAAAGGCGGGGATCCGCACCGTCCGCGGAAAGAGCTATGACGGGCTGACCTTCCGGCTGGATCCCGAGCGATATGCGGCCTTTTGCCGCGAACGGAGGTGACACCTATGCGACAGGTGGCGGACGGCTTCGTCGTGCGGTCGGCGGACGAGCTGGAGGAACTGGTGCACGAATGGGGCTTTTTGCCCTTTTTCCGCAGCCGAATGCCGGGCTTCTCCGTGGAGGAGCATACCCCGCGCGAGCTGTGGTTCTCGGACGAGGAGGACGGCCCGTGGGAATGGAAAGGGCCGATCGCGGCACGGCGCGGGTGCATCTATGGCAAGCTGTTCGAGAAGAAGGCGGGGTTCGTCAGCCGGGAATGGCTGCCGGATCTGCTCAACTATCGCCGCGACGGCTACGATCTGGATGCCCGCTATGACGAGGGGCTGGCGCCGCATAAGGATCTTTTGCTGTGGGAGGCGCTGCGCGAGCGCGGCGCACTGCTGACGCCGGAATGGAAACGGCTGACCGGGTACGTCAAGGGCGGGAACACCGGCTTCGACACTGCGGTGACGCGGCTGCAGATGCAGACCTACGTGACGGTGGAACGCTTCGACTATATGACCGATAAGCGGGGCAAGGCTTACGGATGGGGCGTCGCACGGTTCACGACGCCGGAGGCGCTGTTCGGCGAGGATGCGGTGGCGCAGGCTTACGACCGCCCGCCGGCGCAGTCGCTCGAGCGGATCGCGGCGCATCTGCGCCGCCTGCTGCCGCACGCGGACGATGCGCAGATCGGCCGCCTGATCGGATAAAACGACACCGCGCTCCCGTCGTGATCGGCGGAAGCGCGGTGCTTTTAGGT
>JAJXDX010000457.1 GCA_021640185.1 Oscillospiraceae bacterium
GAGGATACCGTCTTTGCGAATCTGCAGGCTTACGCGCGGGATAAGGTCGTATTCCTGCTCTCGCACCGGCTGTATCACTTCCCGCAGATGCGGCAGGTGATCTTTATGGAAAACGGGGCGGCGGCCGTCGCTACGCATGACGAATTGATGGCATCGGTGCCGTCATACAGGAAGCTTTACGAAAGCCAGACGGGCGGTGACGGACATGAAAACTAGATCCGGCGTTTTTTTCGCCATCCGCACGGCGGCGCGGGAGCACCGCCTGCTGACCGTAGGGACGCTCCTTTGCGTGGCCGGCTCGGTGGGGGCATCGCTGATCCCGCCGCTGCTGCTGGCGCAGATCATCGACCGGCTGACCGGCGGGCTGCCGCTGACGTTCGCCGCCGCGCTGCTGTATTTCGGCAGCCTTGTGCTGGAGGGCGTGTTCTCGTCGGCGCAGGAAACGCTGCTCGTCCTTTTCGGGCAGAAGATGACCCACGCGCTGCGCTCCGCGATGTCGCAAAAGCTGACCGCTCTGCCTGCAAGCACGCTCGTCGCGCAAAAGCCGGGCGAGGTCGCCGCGCGCTTTTCGGGCGATGTGGACACGGTGGAGGCGCTGTTCACCTCCGGGATCATCAGCATGGCGGCCGACGCCTGCCGGATCGTTTCGATCTTGGCGGTGATCGCGGTCAAAAACACGGGGCTCATGCTGGTGCTGCTGGCCGTTTTGCCGCTTTTTTCGCTGTTTACCCGCCGGGTGCAGAAAAAGATGCTCGCCGCCCAGCTGGATAACCGCCGGGCCGTCGCCGCCGTGTCCGGGCAGGTACCGGAAACGCTGCACAACATCCGGACGATCCGCGCGCTGAAGGCGGAGCGCTATATGGAGGCACGCTATGACCGGCGGCTGGCGGACAGCTATGCCGCAGTGGAAAAAACGAATTTTTATGACGCGGTGTATTCGCCCGTGGTCTTTCTGCTGAATGCGGCGGTGGTCGGCGTGGTGATGCTGCTCTCCGCCTCGGGGAAGGCGGAGATCGTGGCGCTGTTCGGGATGTCGGTGGGCACGTCGGTCGCCGTGATGGGTTATATCTCCCGCATCTTTTCGCCGATCGAGAGCCTTGGCATGGAGATCCAAACGATCCAGTCGGCCATGGCGGGCGTGCGGCGCATCGACGCGTTCCTTGCCCAGCCGGAGCGCGCGCTCCCGCGGCCGCGGGCGGCCGCCGTGC
>JAJXDX010000089.1 GCA_021640185.1 Oscillospiraceae bacterium
GGATATGGCCATGAGAAAGAAGATACTGACCTTAGTGTTGGCGGCGGTGATCGCCGCCGTGGCGATCGCCGGGGCGTCCGTGGCGTACTTCACGGACACCAAGACCGCGCAGAACGCCTTTACGATGGGCAACGTCAAGATCACGCTTGACGAGGCGCCCGTGGACGAGAGCGGCAGCGCCATCGACGGCGACCGCGTGACCGGCAACGAATACGGCATCGATGCCGTGTATCCGGGCGCGGTGCTGGACAAGGATCCGACCGTCCACAACACCGGCAAAAACGCAGCCTACATCCGCGCCGTCGTGACCGTCGAGAACGGCATGAACTGGCTGGGGCTGTACAACGAGAACGTGTGGACCGCTCCGCAGGAGCCTGCGTTCATCGCGCTGATCAACGATACCCTCGGTGAGGGCTGGGAGTTGGTCGATATCGCTTATGATATGTCCGGCCCCGGTCATCCCACCAGCGACTTCGTCGCTACGCTGAAATATACCGAGCCGCTGACGGCCGGTGCCGACACGACGGCGATGTTCTCCAAGATCGCCTTCCCGGCGAAGCTGACCGAGAACGACGTGACCACCCGCATCGCGCAGGACGGCTCGTTCTCGATCGACGTGGTCGCACAGGCCGTGCAGACCAACGGCTTTGCCACGTGGGAGGACGCGTTCGCGGCCTTTGACGGCAACTGATCCGAAGGTCATACCGACCGTGGCTTGCCCCCTCGCGGGGCAAGCCATAGGAGGGTGCCCGGCGCGGGGCGGCGGGCATCCTCCTATGGCCGCGGCGTTCGGCAAAAGGCGACGGGACGAGGACACGCGGCGCAGATCCGGCACAAAACATCAATGTCCGCCGTCTTTGACGGGCGGGCAGCGGGACAAGATCAAAGGGGGACACGGATATGACGATGCAGACGAAAAGGCAGGCAGCAAGACCGCACGGCGGTCCGGTCAGGTGGCTGGTGCTGCTGCTGTGTGCGGCCGTCTTTTTCTCGTCCGTTTCGCTTGGACGGGTAGAGATGACCGCCAAGGCGGCGGGGGAAACGGTCACCGTGACGGTGAACTATGTTTATCAGTCGAACAACGCGATGGTGGCGCAGCCGTACACCGCGCAGATCGAAAAGGGCGCGGCATTCCAAAAAACGCTGCAGATCCCGCAGCTGTTCAACTACTCCGTTCCCACGGACGAGGCTGTCGGTCTTGGCGAGGGCATCGAGCTGTCCAAGGATGAGGCGAGTGGCCGGGTTACGCTGATCTTTGCGCTGGATGCGGTGGAGGAGGACGTCACCGTCACGCTCTACTATGTTGCCGGAACGGCGAAATACACGGTGTATCACTATTATCAGAACTTGGAGAACGACGGTTACGCGCAGGATCCGAAGATCGTGGAGCTGACCGGCGATATCGACGCCTATACGCAGGCAGTGGCGAACAATAAGCACGGCTACCGCTGCAAGGGCGTCCCGCAGACGACGATCGCGGCGGACGGCTCGACGAAGGTCGAGATCTATTACGACCGTGAGTTCTACACCGTGATCTTTGACGCGAAGGGCGGCATCAACGGGCCGGAGCCGATCTATGCCAAATACGGCACGACCTTTGAGGCGAAGGATATCAACGAGCCGAAACGCGAGGGCTACACCTTCCTTGGCTGGCAGCCGGAGCTGGAGGGCACGGTCACGGTCACGGATAACGTGACCTATACGGCGCAGTGGCAGCCGAAAAAGGGACAGGCGGACTATACCATCGTCATTTGGGGGCAGAACGCCAATGATGATGAATATTCCCACTTGGACTCGTACGAGGCTTGGGGCAACGTGGGCAACGAGATCACGTGGGACGAGAACACACTGATCAGCCACGTGCATACCGACGATTGCTGGATGCTGACGTGTGGACAAGAAGGGCATACGCATACCGAGGCGTGCCTGAGCTGTACACACGTACACAATGCGGCTTGCTATGGGGGCGGAAGTCAGGAAACGCCCTATGACGGCAAGACGAATTCGGACAAAGATAACATTGAACAGTTTACAGATTTGTTGGGTACGCTTCAAAATGGCTATGTCTACCGTGTAAAGTGTGATGGTGCTACAACAACAAAGGGATATGATAAGTACTATCTCTATTTTAACGATACATGGTACTTGGCGAGTGCTGCTGCTTGCGACGGCGTTGCGCTAAAACAAAGCGAAAAAACAAATGCGCACGATCATTCGGGGAACATATTTACGGGCAATAACAAAGACCAGTTCTGGGTATACAAAGCTAAATTATCCTGCACGCACACCCACGACAGCACCTGCTATTCCTGCGGCAAAGAAGAACACACGCATTCCGACAAGTGCGGAACGCTGACGTGCGGGCAGAGCGACACGCCCAAGCGCTATATGCGGGACATCCGGCCGGACGATGCGCTGTGGAAGTACGAGCGCAGCGACACCGTGACGGTCGATGCCGACCGCTCGACCGTGCTCAACGTGTATTTTGTGCGAAGAGAGTTCACGCTGTCGTTCCGGAAGGCAAAATCTGACCGCGACGACTACGGAACGATCAAGGCCCGCTGGGGCAAGAACATCGCGGACGAATACGATGCGATCGTTAAAACAGCAGGCAGCAGCTTCTGGAGCGAGAACCGGGATGCCGGCGAACCGTGGACGAACTATATCGGCGTGATGCCGCAAAGGAATATCGTCTATTATCGCTATATGCCTGGCGGGTCCGGTTCGAGCACGATGACCTATTACGGCGAAGATCTGAATGGGACGTACCAAATGATCTTCTCCCTGACGTTCGCCGGGACGAATTATTCCGTTTCGGACGAAGACCGGTACGAGTTCGAAGGCTTTACCTACGACCACGGGTCCGAAAACAACGCTCCTTGCGACGGAGCAAAGTTTTATTATCGCCGGAATAGCTACACGCTCAACTTCTACTCCGCTTCGAACAGCGAGACGGACAGAACGGAAAGCGTAAAATATCAAAACCCGCTTGGCCAGTACGACTATGATCCGACCGCCAAACCGTCCGGCGTCGAGCCGGATGCCATATTCGTCGGCTGGTACCTGAACCCCGAGCGCACGGGCGAGCGGTTCAATCTGGCCGCGCACACGATGCTCTCGCATGATATCGCGCTTTATGCCAAGTGGGTCAACGGCCTGTACACCGTGCGCACCTATACGGATGACACGATGCAGACCCTGTACACCTACGACGGCTATACCGGCGTGCAGAAGGACATCGAGAAATATGCCTTGGCGACGGCACCGACCGCCCCGCAAAAGGACGACTATACGTTCGTCGGCTGGTTCTATCGGGACGGCGACACGGAAAAGATCTTCTCCTTCACGATGCCGATCACACGAAATTACGACCTGTATCCCAAATTCTCGCAGCCGATGGCGGTCGGGTACACGGTGCACTACTATAAGGAAGGGACGACAGAACCGGTAGCGAGCGACGAAACAAGATCCGTTCAGATCGGCACGACGGTGACGGAAAAGGCCAAGATGGGCACGCAGCTGAACCTGCTGCCCGAAGATCAGCGAAGCAGGTATTATCCGACGAACACCGGCACGAGCGAGATCATCCATCGGTCGGGGCAGGAGATCACCTTTTATTATAAAGAGGCAGCCTCCATGCAGTATACGGTGCATTATCAGGACGCGAACGGTAATGATCTGCTCGAACCGGTGCCGAAAACGACCGAGTATTCCACCGTGACCGAGGAGTATGTGCCGATCCCGAATTACGCGCCGCGGCAGTATTCGATCACGCAGGATCTGTCGTCGGACGAGGAGCAGAACAAGATCATTTTCATCTATGACCCGACGCTGACGACGCTGACGATCCGCAAGACCGGCTGGGCTGCGATCGACGAAGGGCAGACCTTCCTGTTCACCGTCCGCGGCACGGACGAGAACACTCGCGACATCGCGCTGACCGTGACCGTCCACGGCAACGGGAAAACGACCGTGGCCGAGCTGCCGGTCGGAAGCTATACCGTGACGGAGATGACCGATTGGTCGTGGCGCTATACGCCGCAGGGCGGCGCAGCGCAGACGGTCACGGCCGGTGCGGAGGGCGCCGAGCTGACGTTCGTCAACGGCAGAACGGAAGAAAAATGGCTGGACGGCGGTGCTTTTGCGGTCAATCTGTTCGGCGTGACACGGTAAAAGGGGGATGATCACATGAATATCGGACAGCATAGCGACAGACCCGAGCGGCACGCGCCCCGGCGTGCGCGCCGCCGCAGACGGCTTTTTGCCCTGCTTGCCGCCGCCGTTTTGGTATCCGCCCTTGCCGTGGGCGGGACGGTCGCCTTCATCCTGACGCAAACGGAAGAAAAGGTGAACGTTTTTGCGCCGGCGAAGGTGGCCTGTGCCGTGACAGAAACGTTTGACGGCACGACGAAACGCGACGTTGCGGTCAAGAACACCGGCGATACCGCGGCGTACATCCGGGCGGCGGTCATCGTCACGTGGATGAAGGACGGGAACGCCGCCGACCAGAGCGTGACGGCGCGTCTGCCGCAGGAAGGGACGGACTACGAACTCGCTTACGCGAACGATGGCTGGCTGCAAGGCGCGGACGGCTATTGGTATTATCCCGATCCCGTCGCGCCGCAGGACAGCACCGGCAAGCTGATCGAAAGCTGCGTGCAGCTGGCGGGGGCGAACGTGCCGGACGGCTATCACCTGTCGGTCGAGATCGCGGCCTCCGCCATCCAGTCGGTGCCGGAAACGGTCGTCGCGGACGAATGGCACGTCGTTTTGAACGACGGTAAGATCACTGCCGCTAACGGGAAGGGGGCGGGAGAATGAAACAGCCGATGAAGGCTCTGACCGGCCTTGTGCTGGCGGCGCTCCTGCTGTTGACCTTTACCGTCGGCGCTTTGGCCGACGGGCGGGTCACGTATGACGGCGATGCCCGGACGTTCATCTTTGCGCCCGGCAGCGCGTATTCGCCCACCGACCTGTTCACGGAAACGAAGGGCATGATGCCCGGCGACCGGATCACGCAGAAGGTGACGATCGACAACAAGATCGAGAAAAACGTCAAGATCAAGATCTATCTGCGTTCTCTCGGGGCTGAGGACGGCTCGGCGGACCTCCTGTCCCGGCTGGCGCTGACCGTGAAGCAGGACGGCGGGAGCGAGTTGTTCGCCGCCCCGGCCGACCGGACGGCGCAGCTGACCGATTGGGTGTGCTTGGGCACGGTCTATTCCGGCGGGAAGATCGACCTTGATCTGACGCTGGACGTGCCGCTTGATCTGGACGACCGTTTTCAGGATGCCGTGGGGTATCTGGATTGGCAGTTTAGGGTCGAGGAGCTGCCGGTCGACCCCGACGATCCCAAGCCGCCAAAAACGGGCGACACGTTCGCTCTCGCGCCGTGGCTGATCGCTGCGGGCGGCAGCGTGTCGGCGATCGTCATCCTACTGACGGCGCGCAGAAAGACCTGGAAAAAGGCGGGCCACGCCAAGTAAAACAGGGCAAACGGGATCCAACCGCCGACCGGTCGCGCGGATGGATCCATGCTTTTTTTGAAGGAGGCGAACGGCGCATGAACAAACGGGACCTGACCGGGCAGCGGTTCGGCAAACTGACGGTCCTGCGGCGCGCGGACGCGCCGCAGGACGGCAAGCCTGCGGGCGACCGCTGGTTGTGCCGCTGCGACTGCGGCGGCGAGGTGACCGTCCTTGGCGCGAACCTTGTGCGCGGACACACGAAAAGCTGCGGTTGCCTGAAGGAAAACGACTTGACCGGCCACCACATCGACGCGCTGACGGTGCTTGGCCGCTCGGACGAATACGCAAAGCGCGGCAAGCGCCGCGTCCGCCTGTGGGTGTGCCGGTGCGACTGCGGCGCGATCACCTACAAGGCGACGGACACGCTGACCGCCGGTGTGGAGAACAGCTGCGCAGCGTGTGCGCAAAAGCATAACGCCGCCTGCGCCAGAGACAACGCCGGATTCGTCGACGGGACGCAGCTGTGCAAGATCCGCGACCTGCGGCCGAGCGCCGCGAACACCAGCGGCTGCCGTGGCGTGACGTTCAACAAGCGCACCGCCCGGTGGGAGGCCGTGATCATCTTCCGCCAAAAGCGGACGCGGCTTGGCAGCTTTAAGCGGTTCGAGGATGCCGTGGAGGCGAGGAAAAAGGCCGAGCAGCGGGTTTTTGGCGAGTTCCTCGACACGGTCGGGGCGGGCGAGAGCGGCGAGCCGCTCCGCCGCGCCGAATAAAAACAGGCAAAAACACGGCCGCCCGGTGTTCACTGAACACCGGGCGGCCGTGCTTTGCGCATTTATTCGGCGACGAGGGTGCGCGCCCATGTGCCGCGGCGCACGAAGATGAAGCCGAGCACGCATTTGATCAGGCAAAGCATCTGGCAGATCAGATACAGCGGCAGGATCGGCATCGCCGTGCAGCGGCTGAGCAGCATGGCCGCCGGGACTTGGACGCACCAGACGAAGCAGCTGTCGAACAAAATGGTGATCAGCGTTTTTCCGCCGGAGCGCAGGGCGAAATAGGCGGCATTGACGAACGCGTCCAGCGGGAACACCAAGGCGGACAGCTGCATCAGCCGGGTGGCGAGCAGACGCACCTCGTCGGTGGTGTTATAGATCTGTGGGATGAAGATCGCGGCGACGGCATACACCGCGCCGATCGCGATGCTGACGGCGACGGAAAAGGCGATCATCTTCCGTGAGGAGTCGCGTGCCTCGTCGCACTTGCCCGCGCCGAGCAGCTGCCCGAGCAGAATGCCGATCGCCGCGCCGATGGACTGGAAGCTGACGGCAAAGACGTTGAAGAACGTCTGCGCGACCGTGTTGGCCGAAACGACGTCCAACCCGCGCACGGAATAGCACTGGTTGAGCGCCGCCATCCCGGCGGCCCACATCGTTTCGTTGAGCATCAGGGGCAGGCCGTTGGCGAACACCTGACGCACGAGCGGGGCGGGGATATACAGGCTGCGGTAAGCACCTAGGATGAAGGGGTTCCTCCGGCTGTGCCGCCGCGTCCACACGGCCACGACCAGCAGCTCCGCAAAGCGGGAGGCCACCGTGGCGATCGCCGCACCGACCGCGCCGAGCCGCGGCGCGCCCAGATAGCCGAAGATCAGCACGGTGTTCAGCCCGAGGTTGACCGCGACGGCGACAAGGCCCGCCATCATCGGCGGCAGGCTCTGTCCGCTCTCGCGCAGGGTGCTGGAGTAGCACTGCACCGCCGTGTACGGGATCAGGCCGATCAGGATGATCCGCAGATAATCCCGCGCGCAGGCAAGCGTCGCGGCGCGGTCGGCCGTGCTGCCCTCTCCCTGCAGATAAAGCGAGATCAGGCTGTCGCCGCAGAAAAAGAACAGCGCGATGCAGCCGCCGGTCAGCAGCAGCGTGAACAGCAGCTTGAAACGGAACGTGTAGCGCACGCCGTCGTGGTCGCCGCGCCCGTAATACTGCGCGCCCAAGATCCCGGCGCCGGACACCGCACCGAAAATGCAGAGGTTGAACACGAACACCAGCTGGTTGGCGATCGAC
>JAJXDX010000090.1 GCA_021640185.1 Oscillospiraceae bacterium
ATACCCGCGACGCTACGATTCTGGAGATCGGTCCCGGCATCGGCGTGCTGACGCGGGAGTTGGCGCGCCGCGCCGGGCGCGTCGTCGCCATCGAGCTTGACGAACGGCTGCCGCCCGTCCTGCGCGAAACGCTGGCCGGACAGGACAACGTCACGGTCGTGCAGGGCGACTGCCTGAAGCTGGATCTGACCGCGCTGATCCGCGAGCGGTTTTGCGCCATGCCGGTATCGGTGTGCGCCAATCTGCCGTACTACATCACCTCGCCGATCGTGATGCGCCTGCTGGAGAGCCGTCTGCCGGTGACGAACATCACCGTGATGGTGCAGAAGGAGGCCGCCGAACGGCTGTGCGCCGCGCCCGGCACGCGTGCCGCCGGCGCGGTGACGCTGGCGGTGAACTACTATGCCGAGGCCGAGGTGCTGTTTTCCGTTTCGCGCGGGAGCTTTCTGCCTGCGCCGAACGTGGACAGCGCCGTGATCCGCCTGCACGTGCGGCAGCAGCCGCCCGTGGACGTGCGCGACGAGCGGGTGCTGTTTTCGCTGATTCGCGCCGGGTTCGGGCAGCGGCGCAAAACGCTGCAAAATGCACTTTGCTCGGCGGGCTACAGCAAAGACGAGATCGCGGCGGCGCTGGCTGCGGCGGACATCCGCCAAACGGCGCGCGCCGAAGAACTGACGCTGGCCGCCTTCGCGCGGCTGGCCGACGCACTGCCGACGAAGGAGGGCTGAACCGTGCCGGAGCACGCTCCCGTTTATGCCGATCATGCGGCGACGACGCCGATGTGCGCCGCCGCGCGGCGCGCGTATATCTCCGCCGCCGACACGGCGTGGGCCAACCCGTCGAGCATCCATTCGCCCGGGCAGGCGGCCAAGGCCGTACTGGAGGAGGCGCGCGAGCAGATTGCGCGCTGCCTGAACGCCCACCCCGGCGAGATCACGTTCACCTCCGGCGGCAGCGAGAGCGACGTGCAGGCGCTGCACAGTCTGGCGGCTCTCGCCGCCGAGCAGGGGCGGCGGCGGATCTTGGCCGCCGCCTTTGAGCATCACGCGGTGCTGCACACGCTGGATCGCCTGCGGGCGCAGGGCTTTGCCATAGAGCTGCTGCCCGTCCCGCGCGACGGCGTGCTGCGCCCGGCGGATATCGAGGCGCGGCTGACGGCGGACACGGCCTTCGTTTCCGTGATGACGGTCAATAACGAGATCGGCACGATCCAGCCGATCGAACAGATCGCGGCGGCGTGCCGCGCACACGGCGTGCCCGTGCACACCGACGCGGTGCAGGCCGTTGGACATATCCCCGTCGACGTGCGGCAGAGCGGCGTCGATCTGCTGTCGGTATCGGCGCACAAGTTCGGCGGCCCGAAGGGCATCGGCGTGCTGTATGCGCGCCGCGGCATCCGCCTGCACAGCGTGATCACCGGCGGCGCGCAGGAGCGCGGCCGCCGTGCCGGAACGGAGAACGTTCCGGCCGCCGCCGGGATGGCGGCGGCGCTGCAGGCGCGTGTATCCGCCATGCCGGAGGAAACGGCGCGCGTCCGCGCACTGCGCGACCGGCTGATCGACGGGCTGCAGCAGACGCCCGGCTGCACCCTCAACGGCGCGCGCGCCGCGCTGGCGCCCGGCATCGCGAACCTGTCGTTTGCCGGGATCGACAGTGAAAATCTATTGCTGCTGCTGGACAATGAGGGGATCGCCGCCTCGGCCGGTTCCGCCTGCACGGCCGGCGCGCTGACCCCAAGCCATGTGCTGACCGCCATCGGGCTGCCGGAGGATGCGGCGCGCGGCTCGCTGCGGTTATCGCTGGGGCCGGAGAACACCGATGCGGACATCGACCGTCTGCTGGCGGTCATCCCCCGCGTGGTCGCTTATCTGCGGGCGCACGCGCCCGGTTGAGCGGGCTTTGGCAAGTTTTTTTGCGAAGATCGAAAAAACCCCTTGATTTTTTCGCGCGTTTCTGCTAAAATACTGCTGTTGCCTTGTCGAAGGTGTGTCCTTCGGCAGGGATACCGAGAATATGCACAACGGCCGGGATCATCCGGCGTTCAAAAAAAGGAGGTGCAGAACCATGGCAAAATGCGATTTCTGCGGCAAGTGCGTGACTTTCGGCATCCGCGTGTCGCACTCTCACCGGCGTGCCAATCGCCCGTGGAAGGCGAACATCAAGCGGGTCAAGGCGATCGTCGACGGTTCCCCCAAGAGGGTCTACGCCTGCACCCGTTGCCTGCGTTCCGGAAAGGTCACCCGCGCGGTGTGATCGAAACCGGACCGAAGGATCAGGAAAACGAAAAAAAGCCTGCCCGGCAGAGCCGGGCAGGCTTTTTCGTCGTTTATAGCTTGTGCAGACCAAAGTTATGTGCTCGAGGATAAGGCGGGCATGAGCCGAAGGGGGCGTCGTTTGTGGCTTTGTACTACCGAAAGCCGGGTGCGGGGGATGCGGCGAGGGCGTTCTTCGCCGATCGTGCGACTAACAAAGATCAGGCATTCGCCGACGGGCCGAGCGCCTTGAGCAGGGCGACGGTATGTGTCAAGCCCTCCTCCACGGTGAAACTGTCCCGATAGCCCAGACGTTTGACCTTGCCGTTATCCAGCGAGGAATCGTCCATCGGATTGAAAGCCGCCCGCTCCGCGGCAGTCGGTTCGGCTGCACGCAAAGATACGCCGCCTGCCTTGGCCAGCAGCTGCGCCATCTCCCCGATCGTGGTGACCTCGTCATGCCCGATGTTGTAGGCCTCACCCGCCTCGCCCCGCAATAGCACGGTCAAGATCTGCGCCGCACAGTCGACGGCATAACAGTACGACCGCTTTTGCAGCCCAGCGCTTTTCAGAACAAGATCCTGTCCCGCCGCAGCGCAGAAAGCAAAGTCCGAGGACACACGTTTATCCGATGCCTTGGCCGTCGGGCCATAGATATGGCCTGGACGCACGATGACCGTATCCACGCCGTATTCCGCATGATAAGCACGGCACAGCATCTCGGATGCCCGCTTGGCAACGGCATAGGACGAACGGATCCGATCGATGTCGATCGGGCCATAGGTATCCTCCCGAAACGGCTCTGCGGTATCCTTTTGGCCGTACACCTCGCTGGAGGACACATAAAGCAACCGCTGCGTCCCGTTCTCCTTGGCATAGTCCAGCAGAGATCGGACACCGTCGATGTTCGCCAACAGCGTTTCGACCGGCCGGGAGGTGTACAGCTCCGGACTGGCCGGGCTGGCCCCGTGGACGATCAGATCCGGGCGCACAGGCAGCACCGGCGGACGCATGGCATCATACGCAACGAAATGAACGCCGCCGATCCCGCCGTAGCGGGCATCGAAGCTCTCACTTTTCCTTGCACCGACGAAGATACCGCCCGTTTTGCCATAGACCAGCAGCATATCGACGACCGCCGAGCAGATCAGCCCCAGCCCGCCGGTGATAAAGACCGTTTTGCCGTCGAGCGGGCGCAGATCCATGGTCGAAAGCGCCCGGCGCAGGTCGGCTTTGTACGCGTCAAGATCCAGCAGCTTCATCGTATCCTACTCCTTGATCCATGCATCATTTTTGGCGTGCAGCAGCGCCTTGAAGATCTCGATATCCTCGACCGTCGTGATCTTGATGTTCTTTTCGGATCCCTTGGAGAAATAAGTCGTGTGACCGTATTTTTGCATCAGCGAGCACGAGGCAGCCATATTCGTCACGCCATCCGCAAGGGCTTGAGCGTGGACGGCCCAAAGCTCGTCGAAACGGTAAACGTGCGGCGTTTGTGTCCGCCAAAGCTCGTCCCTGTTGAGCGCTTCATCTGAACGGATGCCGTCTTTGGAAACGAATACGACCTCCGTCGTCGGGATAACGGCCACGGCCGAGCCGTAACGCTTTTGTTTGACCAAGCCGTCGGTGATGACATCCTGCGAGATCATCGGCCGGTTCCCGTCATGGATGAGCACGACGATATCCGCCGTACTGTCGTTATCTTCCCTGATCGCGCTCAACCCGTTATAGATCGATCCCTGACCGGTCGCGCCGTCCGTGACGATCCGTTTCAGCTTCGTGATATCGAACTGCTTGGCATACGCCTCCAAAACAGGCTCCCAGCCCTCCAGACAAGCCACATAGATCTCGTCTATGCTGGGATGCTGCTGAAACGCCTCCATCGTATAGATGAGGATCGGTTTGTTCTCTACGCTCAAAAACTGCTTCGGCAGATCTTGATGCGTTCTGGTGCCCGTTCCTCCGGCAGTCAGGATCACGATATTTTTCATCATAACGGCCCCTCACTGATCATCTTTTTCCGGCAAGATCAGAGTCCCATGTGCGCGACCAGACGCGCGCAGGCGCCGCCGTCACGGTAGGTAAAGATCTTTTCGGCCAAGGCGTGACGGCGCTCCCGGTCGGGATCCGTCCCTTCACGCACGGTGTGCAGAAAGTGCAGAAATTCGTCGAACGTCCGGATCACCGGCCCGGCGATCAGTTCCTCCGGCCGATCGGTGACCAGCCCCAGCTTATAATCGGCCAGATCCGAGAACACGTAGCCGATCGGACGGTCGAGCAGCAGATAATCGTAGGCGACGGACGAATAATCGCTGATCAGCGCGTCGGTCTGCTTGAGCAGCTCGTACGTGTCGATCCCGTACTGCTTGACCGACGCGCCGGTCAGCAGCAGGATGTTTTGCCGATCGGTGATGCGCTCGCCGTGCAGATCCTGCTTGGGGTGCAGCTTGACGATCAGCAGCGTATCGTCCGCGCGCAGCTGCGCGTCGAGCCGGTCGAGATCGTGCTCGTCCTCGAGCAGCGGGACGCCCATCGGCTGCGCGGCCGTGCTGTCGCAGCGGCCGTGCGCGATCCCGGTGCGAAACGTCGGCATCCAAATGACGGTGCGGGAAAAATGCGCGCCCGGCCGCACTTTATCGAGCTGCGGCACGGCGGGCATCAGCAGCCGGTCGTGCAGCGGGAAACCGATGCACAAAAACTGCGTCGACGGCTGCGGGCGAAACTGCGATGTTTCGATCTCGCGCACGTTTTCGGAGCCGAGCAGGATATAGTCGACGCTGCCGGGGATGTCGACCAATCCGGCGGCGTTTTTCAGCGAGAAGGTGCCGTGCGTCAGATAATAGGAGCGCTGTCCGGGACGCACCTTGCCGGAGATGTCCTCGTCCGCCGTGAAGAACTTGGCCCGCAAAATGATCCGGTCCTTGCGCAAACTGGGCCGCCAAAGCGGCACACGGGTGACGTTTTTGGGCAATGCGACCTTTTTGGACGCTTTGTTTTTGATCTGCCAAACGATCCGATAGCGCTCGTTATACCCATGCTCGATCAGATAGTCATAGAAAGCGCCGCCGTTGGAATCGAAGTCGTTATGGCTCTCGATCACGATCGTGTCGGTCAGCGGCAGCCGCAGGCAGATCGGCCGCAGCAAACGCAGCAGCAGCCGGTCGATCTTGTATTGCCAGATCACTTCCAACGTGTGTTTTATCCCGTTTTTTCGCAGGTATCCGATCGCGCTCATCCGTTTCGTTCGCCCTTTCCGTTCGCGGTGCGTTGTTGAGAGATGTCAGGCATAGGTGCGCAGGATGCTCTCGGCGATCTCGCGCCGGGTCGTGCAGCGGTCCATCGCCTGTTTTTCGATGTAACGGTGGGCTTCCTCCTCGCTCATCCCGAGGTGGCCGATCAGCAGCCATTTGGCGCGGTCGACCAAACGGATCTCGCGGATCTTCTCCTCGACGGTGGCGGTCTTTTGCCCCGCGGCGCACAGCCGGTGATGCACGGCGCACAGCCAATCGAGCGCCAGCTCCATCGTCGGCCGGCTGACCGGCTTCGGCAGCGTGAACACGCCGCAGCCGACGGCGCGGGCGCGGGTATCCTCGTAATTCTCTGCCGGGACGAGCAGCAGCGCCGCCGTCCCGTCCGACCGGCTGATATCCACCGCGAAACGCATACCGGGATCCTCCGGCAGCGGGCCGTTGATCAGCACCAGATCGAACGTGCGCTCGAGCAGCGTGCGCTTGGCTGTCGCCAGCCCGGACACGGAAACGACCGGATCGAACACGCCCTCCGGCAGCATGGCGCGCAGAGAGGCATCGAATTTTTCGCTTTTCGACACGATCAGCAGGCTGTATCGCTCCCCGCCGAAAAACATACGCGCCCCTCCCCTCCGTCGGCTTTTGCCGTTATCCGCAATAGGCGCGCACGATGTCCGGCGGCAGGCAGCGGGCGGCGAAACCGTCCCGCGCCAAGGCGCGCGCGGCGGCCAGATCGGCAGGCAGCGCGCGCAGCGTGCGCGCCGCCTCGGCATCCGAGAACAGATCGGCATCCACCGGCTGCGGCAGCGGCAGCCGCTCCCGGATGCCGTGCAGGCCGGCATAGATCAGCAGCGCGAACGCCAGATAGGGATCCGCCTGCGCATCCGGCGAGCGCAGCTCCGCGCGCACATAGGCGCCCTCGGCCGCGGGGACGCGGATCAGCTGCGAGCGGTTCTCGCGCGACCAGCTGATGTAGCGCGGCGCTTTTTCGCGCCCCAAGCGCAGGTAGCTGTCCTCCGCCGGGTCGAGGAAAGCCGTGATCTCGGCGATCTTATCCAAAATACCGGCGATCAGGTGCGCCTGCACCTCGTCGTTCGGCATCCCGTCGTGGCGGGCGGAGATATTGATGTGGAACCCGTTGCCCGGTGCGTCCGGCAGCGGCTTGGCGGAAAAATCCGCCCACAGGCCGTTGCGGTCCGCCACCGTGCGCACGACGTCGCGGAACGTGACGGCATCGTCCGCCGCGGTCAGCGCGTCGGCATAACGGAAATCGATCTCGTTTTGGCCGGGGCCTTCCTCGTGATGCGAGGATTCCGGCAGGATCCCCATGCGCTCGAGCGTCAGGCAGATCTCGCGCCGGACGTTCTCGCCCCGGTCGTCCGGGGCGATGTCCATATACCCCGCCTCGTCATACGGGATCTTGGTGGGGCGGCCGTTCTCGTCCTGACGGAAGAGATAGAACTCCATCTCCGCGCCGAAGGAGAAGCGCACGCCCATCGCCGCCGCATCCGCGACGGCTTTTTTGAGCACGGCGCGGGCATCGTTTTCGAACGGTGTGCCGTCCGGATAGCAGATGTCGCAGAACATCCGCACGACGCGCCCGTGCTCCGGCCGCCAAGGCAGCAGCGTCAGCGTGGAAGGATCGGGATGCAGAAACAGATCCGAGCGCACGCGCCCGCCGAACCCGGCGATCGCCGAGGCGTCGAACGCGATGCCCGTCGAGAACGCGCGCGGCATCTCGCCCGGCATGACGGAGATGTTCTTCTGCCGACCGAACACGTCGCAAAACGCCAAACGGACGAACTTGACGTCCTCCGCCTGCAGGTATTCCAGCACCTCGTGCGCCGAATAGCCGATATCCATCGTGCTCCCGCCTTTCTCCGGTGCTTGCGGCACCGATCTTATTCCTGCATTTTACCAAAAAACCGCCGGTCTGTCAATCGTTTCGTGCGGGCGGGCAGCAGGCCGTTATGTAGGTGTACAATACATCTTGGACAATGAAATAAAAAAGGTTGAGAGATATGGC
>JAJXDX010000458.1 GCA_021640185.1 Oscillospiraceae bacterium
ACAGTGCGCTGTACCACGCATCGTTGCTGGAAAAATGCGATTTTGGCGATATCGTGCTGTCGATCAAATCGTCCGACGTGCCGACGATGGTGCGCGCCTACGAGTTGACGGCCGAGGCGTGCGACTATCCGCTGCACCTTGGCGTGACAGAGGCGGGGACGGCGCGCATGGGGATGCTCAAGAGCGCTGCCGGGATCGGCGCGCTGCTGCTGCACGGCATCGGCGACACGATCCGCGTTTCGCTGACCGCCGCGCCGGAGCAGGAGGTATCGGCGGGGCTGGATCTTTTGCGCGCGATCGGCGCGCGGCGCGACGGCGCCAGACTGGTGTCCTGCCCGACCTGCGGGCGCACGGCGATCGATCTGATCGGCATCGCGGGCGAGGTGGAGCGGCGGCTGCAGACCGTGGACAAGCCGATCACCGTGGCGGTGATGGGCTGCGTGGTCAACGGCCCCGGTGAGGCCAGAGAGGCGGACATCGGCATCGCGGGCGGCAAGGGCAAGGCGGTGATCTTCCGCCGCGGCGAGGTGATCCGCACCGTGGACGAGAGCGACGCGGTGGAGGCGCTGATGGACGAGATCGGCCGCCTTTGAACGATCGATAGATACACACATTTTCGGGCTTGCGCACGGACCGTGTGCAAGCCCGAAGACCATCCGAGGAGGACATATGGAGCAGGAGCGTTCGTTTTCCGCGCTGTTTGGCGAATACCTTCCGCCGGACGGGGCTTGGTGCGCCTTGGCGGCCGGTACGGTGGAGGGCATGACGCTGCACCGCAGCAGCCGCCGTTTGGCATTGACGGTGGCGCTGCCCGCCTTCGTCCCGGCAAAGGCGCTGTTTGCCGCCGAGCGGGAGATCGCCGCCGCCGTTGCGGTGGACGGCGTGCTGCTGCGTCCGCGTTTTCCGCAGGAAGTGCTGGAGGATGCCGGGGCGGCGGGGGAGGTGTTCTCCTCGCTGGTGCAGCATCTCAAGCGCGAGAACGTGGCGGTCAACGGCACGTTTGACGATGCCGAGTTCCGGCTGCAGGACGATGTGCTGACGATCGCGTTCCGGCACGGCGGGATCAACATCCTGCGCACGACGAAGGCCGACGAGCGGCTGCGCGAGCTGATCCGCGAGCAGTTCGGCCGGACGGTGCGCGTGGAGCTGCAGGGCGAGGAAACGCCGCAGGAGGACGACCGCTATCGCCAAA
>JAJXDX010000091.1:0-3571 GCA_021640185.1 Oscillospiraceae bacterium
GATCATGTCCTGCGGGACGGGCGGCGGGCACAACAGCGCCGCCGCGGCCGTCAAAGAGGAGCTGGAGCGCCGCGGTTTCCGCGTGACGCTGTTCGACCCCTACGAGCTGGTCAGCAAGCGGCTGTCCCGCTCCATCGATCAGACCTACATCGGCATGGTACAGCGAACGCCGCGCGCCTTCGGCGCGATGTACCGGCTGGGCGATATGTACCGGCGGCTGCCGTGGCGCTCGCCGATATATCAAGCCAACGCGCGCATGGCGGGCGTGCTGCAAAGATACCTGAAAACGCACCACACCGACGTGATCGTGATGACCCACCTGTACCCCGGCGAGATCGTGACCCAGATGCGCCGCCGCGGCATGGCATTGCCGCCGACGGTGTTCGTGACCACGGACTACACCTGCACGCCCTTCGTCGAGGAAGTCGAGTGCGACCGCTACATCCTGCCCGGTGAAGAGCTGCGTGCCGAGTTCGTGCGCCGCGGGCTGCCGAACGACCGGCTGCTGCCTTACGGCATCCCGGTGCGCCGCGTGTTTGCTGAGCAGATCGGCCGGGCGGAGGCCCGCGCGCAGCTGGGCCTGCGGCCGGACGGGCGGTATTGCCTGATCTTTGGCGGCAGCATGGGCGCGGGACAGATCCCGCAGATCCTGCGGCTGTTAAAAAAACACTACGGCGATACGCTGCACCCGATCGTGATCTGCGGCAACAACCAGCGGCTGCACGACCGGCTGACCGAGCGTTTTGGCGGCTTTGCGACGATCCTGCGCTTTACCGACCGGGTGGCGGACTATCTGCGCGCGTGCGATCTGGTGCTGTCCAAACCCGGCGGGCTGTCCTCGACCGAGGCGGCCGTCGTCGGCACGGCGCTGATCCATATCACGCCGATCCCCGGCTGCGAAACGATCAACCAGCGCTTTTTTGCCAAGCGGGGGATGAGCCTGCCGGTCAACGAGCCGCGGCGCGAGCTGCTGGCCGCCTGCGACCGTCTGCTGGACGAAAAAAATCGCGCGGTGATGATCGACCGTCAGCACCGGCACATCGATCCGCACGCCGCCGAAAAGATCGGCGCGCTGATCGAGCAGCTGGCGGCGGACGATCACTGCTGCGTATAACGAAAGAAAACACAACGCCGCCGGGCATCCTTCGATGCCCGGCGGCGTGCTGCTTTGCAGAGGGATGATGTTTTAGTCGACGTCCGCGAGGACTGCACCGACCGTACCGCCGTTCACCTTGTGGAACGTGCGGGTGATCCCTTTATTGGTGTGCAGCTCGTTGATGACCGAACCGGCGCCAACGACGAGCTTGATGCCGTCGTTCGCGTAGGTCGCGCCGGCTTCGGTCGCGTTGACGAACAGCGAGTCGATCTTGGTGTTGTTGAGGATGATCTGGTTGGCCGATTGCTCGTTGGCGAAGATGGAGCCTTTGGCGTACTTGTTCGCGTAGGTGCTGGAGATGTCGCAGTTCTCCATCACTGCGCCGTGCGTGCCGTAGAAGTTGATCGCAAGGCTCCATTCGCCGGAGATCTTGACGTTCTGCAGCAGCGAGGACTTACCGCCGTGGAAGTGCATGGCGCGGCCGCCCTTACCGGTAAAGGTGAGATCCTTCACGGTGACGCCGGTGCAGTAGGTCGTGCCGTAGCCAAAGCTGAGCAGGGTCGCCAAATTCTCTACCTGTGCGTCGGTCATCGCAGCGGTGATGGTGTGGCCGTTGCCGTTGAAGGTGATGCCGCTGGCCGCGAACCGGATTGTTTCGCTGAGGGTGATATCCTTCGCAAGCACGATCTCGTCGCCCGCCTTTGCGTTCTGTGCGGCGATCTTGAGCGCATCGACGCTGTCGACGGTCAGGGTGTACTTAGCGTCTTTGTCGTAAGTATTATCGAAGCTGTCGTTCTCGTGCGTGTACTGCGTGGCATAGACGTTGATGCCGAGTTTGATCGTCGGAGCGGCCGCATCCGTCTTGTGGTTGGCTTCGTTGCCCACGGTGCTAGGCATCCAGACCACCAGCGTGACCGTTTTCGTTTCGGTCTTCAACAGATGAGCTTCTTTGCTGGTATAGCCCGTTTTCAGCGCGGCGCCTTCGCCGGCAGCCTTCACCAGAGCATCACGATCCGTACCGGCCTTGTCACCGTCGATCACCGCAAAGCGGATGTAGTCGGACAGGTCAAACGTTTTACCGTCCACATTGGTGCTGCCGGTCTCATTGACGATATTGATGCCGAGCTGGTACTTCAGTGCCAAGCTGCCGGCGTTGCTGACCCTCAGCACGACGTATTCCACGTGACCCGGCTCCCACAGGGCGCCCTCCTTGAACACCGGCGTGTTCGCATCCGCTTTCGCGAATTCGCCGTCCGCTGTATTCTTGTACGCCAATTCGATCTTCAAATTGCCCGCTTGGATCTTGTTGACCGCGGTGGATGCCGTGTCGGTGAACCACGCGAAGGTGGAACCGATCAGCATCGCGACGCACACGACGATCGCGAGCGTGCCGGTCAGCAGTGCCCGTTTGGTCTGTTTGCTGTTTGCCATGATGATACCTCCTTAAATTTTGGTGGCCGTCGTTCGCCGGGTCCGTGCCTTGGCGAACATCGACCATGCCTGAACGTTCATATGATAGCACGATCGGACGGCGAGCACAAGAGCGATATGCCGTTTTTGGCGGCAAAAGAGGTAAGATCTCGGTAAGATCCCGCGAAAGCGGGGATCTGTATAGAAAAACTGCCGCCGGTATCGCAGGATACCGGCGGCAGTTTTTCGGTATTCGGTTTAGGCGAACAGGCCGATCTGCTGATCGAGCATGGCCAGCTTTTCGCGCAGGGCAGCGGCCTGCGCACGCGCGCCGTCCACCACCGCGGCCGGGGCCTTGTCGGTGAACGACGGGTTGCCGAGGCGCGCCTCGACACCGTCCAGCTGCTTTTGCACGTTCGCCTTTTCTTTGGTCAGGCGGGCAAGCTCCGCAGCCTTGTCGACCAGTTCTTCCAGCGGGATCTTGACCGTGGCGGCATCGGTGACGATGCCGACCGCGCCCGACACGTCGAAGGACGCACCGATCTGCACGTCGGCCGCCGAGGCGAGCCGCTGCAAAAACGGCACGCCGGCGGCGAAGGTCTCGGGATACGCCGTTTCGATGAACAGGTCGGCCTTGCGGGAGGGCGGCACGTTCATCTCGGCACGGCGGTTGCGGATGCCGCGGATGGCTGCCATGATGCGCTCCATCTCTTTTTCCTCGGCCGTGAAGGCAAGGGCATCCGCGTACACGGGCCACGGGCGGCGCATGAGCGTTTCGCCCTCGTGCGGGAGCGACTGCCAGATCTCCTCCGTGATGAAGGGCATGAACGGGTGCAGCAGCGACAGCGTGCCGGTAAGCACGTACACCAACACGCTGCGCGCATCGTCCGCGCCGCTGCCCTCGCCCTGCAGGCGGGTCTTGCACAGTTCGATATACCAGTCGCACAGGTCGTCCCACACGAAATCGTACAGCTTCTGCGCCGCCACGCCAAGTTCGAACCGGTCAAGGTTCTCGGTCACGGCGCGGATCAGACCGTTGTAGCGGGACAGGATCCATTTGTCCTC
>JAJXDX010000091.1:3581-5693 GCA_021640185.1 Oscillospiraceae bacterium
CGGGCGGCCTCCTCCTTGGCGGTCATGTAGCGCATATCGTTGCCGGGGCTGTTGCCGGTGGCCAGCATGAAACGCAGTGCGTCCGCGCCGTACTTCTCGATCTCGACGAGCGGGTCGACGCCGTTGCCTAGGGATTTGGACATCTTGCGGCCCTGCGCGTCGCGCACCAGACCGTGGATCAGCACCGTTTTGAACGGCGGCTTGCCGGTGTAGGCCAGCCCGGAGAAGATCATCCGGCTGACCCAGAACCCGATGATGTCGTAGCCGGTGACGAGCGTATCGGTGGGGTAGAAGTAATCGAGCTCCGGCGTTTCGTCCGGCCAGCCGAGCGTGGAGAACGGCCACAGCGCCGAGGAGAACCACGTGTCCAGCGTGTCGGGATCCTGCGTCATCTGGCCGCCGCAGGCCGGGCAGCGCTCCGGCGCGTCCTTGGCTACGACCATTTTGCCGCAGTCGTCGCAGTAATAGGCCGGGATCTGATGCCCCCACCAAAGCTGACGGGAGATGCACCAGTCGCGTGTGGCGCGCATCCAGTTGAGGTAGTTCTTCGTGAACCGCTCCGGGACGAACGTGATCTCGCCCTTTTCGACGGCCTCGATCGCCGGCTTCGCCAGCGGCTCCATCTTGACGAACCACTGGGTGGATACCATCGGCTCGATCGTGGTGCCGCAGCGGTAGCACGCGCCGACGTCGTGGGACAGGTCCTCGGTGTATTTCAGGCAGCCCTCTGCCTTCAGATCGGCAAGGACGGCCTTGCGCGCCTCGTCCGTGGTCATGCCGGCGTATTTGCCGCAGTCGAGCACCTGCGGCTCGTCCACGGCGGCGCGGCCGGATGCGATCAGTTCGTCCGCCGCGGCCTTGTCCGCGGCGCCGGTCATATGCCCGTCATAGGTGAACACGCGGATCACCGGCAGGCCGTGCCGGCGGCCGACCTCGAAGTCGTTCGGGTCGTGCGCGGGGGTGATCTTGACGACGCCGGTGCCCTTGGTCATGTCAGCATGCTCGTCGCACACGATCGGGATCTCGCGCCCGACCAGCGGCAGGATCACGTGGCAGCCGTGCAGATGGGCATACCGCTCGTCCTCCGCATTGATCGCGACGGCGGTATCGCCAAGCATCGTTTCCGGACGGGTGGTGGCCAGTTCCAGCTGCTCGCCCGTTTCCTTGACGGTGTACAGCAGATGCCAGAAGTGGCCGTTTTTCGTTTCGTATTCCACCTCGGCGTCCGAGATGGAGGTGCGGCAGTGCGGGCACCAGTTGACCAGCCGGTTGCCGCGGTAGATCAGCCCCTGCTCGTACAGGCGGACGAACACTTCTTTGACCGCGCGGGAGCAGCCCTCGTCCATCGTGAAACGCTCGCGCTGCCAGTCGCAGGACGAGCCGATGGTCTTCAGCTGGCTGACGATGCGGCTGCCGTATTTTTCGCGCCATGCCCATGCCCGCTCAAGGAACCCGTCGCGCCCGACTGCTTCTTTCGTCAGGCCCTCGGCGCGCATGGCCTCCACCACCTTCGCCTCTGTCGCGATGGAGGCGTGATCCGTGCCGGGCATCCACAGGGCTTCATACCCCTGCATCCGGCGGTAGCGGGTGAGGACGTCCTGCAGGGTGTTGTCCAGCGCGTGCCCCATGTGCAGCTGGCCGGTGATGTTCGGCGGCGGCATCATGATGGTGTAGGGCTTTTTTTCGCTGCCGTCGGCCGCCTTGGCGTGGGGGACGGCATGGAAATAGCCGCCCGCCTGCCACATATCGTAGATGCGTTTTTCCACCTCGCGCGGGTCATACACCTTTGCGAGTTCTTTTCTTTCTGCCATGGCTCAACTTCCTTTCGCGTCGGATGAGGGTCAGTGGATGCGGCTGCCGGGCGTCATGCCGTCGACGAACAGCACCTGTACGTCGGCGCTGCCGTCCGGCTTTTTGCCGTCCGCAGCCAAGATCATGCCGCTGCTCTCCACCCCGCAGAGCGTGGCGGGCGCAAGATTCGCGACCAAAACGACGCGGCGGCCGACCAGATCGGCGGGCTGATAGTACGGCGCGATGCCGGAGCAGACCGTGCGCGGCGTACCGCTGCCGTCGTCGAGCGTGAGCTTGAGCAGCTTTTTGGCCTTTTTGACC
>JAJXDX010000091.1:5703-7428 GCA_021640185.1 Oscillospiraceae bacterium
CGCAGATCGATGCGGGAGAAGTCGTCGATGCCGATCTGCGGCAGGAAGGCGACGCCCTCCGGCTGCTCGGCTACTTTCGCGGCGTGTTCTGCGGCGTGCTGCGCCTCGATCTCCGCCAGCATCTTTTCGGCATCGATGCGGGCAAAGAGAGGTGTCGGCGTGCCGACGGTGTGCCGCGCGACCGCACCGAACACGGCGGCGTCCATGTCGCCGGTCGGCGTGCCCAACTGCGTGCCGATCGCCGCGCCGGTGGACGGCATGAACGGCGTCAGCAGGATGCCCAGCACACGGATGCACTCCAGCAGGTGGTACAGCACGGCCTCCAGCCGGTCGCGGCTGCCCTCGTCCTTGGCCAGCGCCCACGGCGCCGTTTCGTCGATATATTTATTGCAGCGGCGGGCAAGGCCCATGACCGTTTCCGCTGCGTCGGCGTTGTGCCACGTGTCCATCTGCTCGCGGTAGCGGCGCACCGTTTCCGCGCACAGGGCAGACAGCTCCGCATCGAGCGGATCCGGATCGGCGGCGGGCTTGTTTACCGTGCCGCCGAAATACTTGTTCGTCATCGCGATGCTGCGGTTGACGAGGTTGCCCAGCGTATTGGCCAGATCCGTGTTGTAGCGGGTGATGACGTTTTCGTACGTGATGGTGCCGTCCTGCGCGAACGGGATCTCGGTCAGCAGGTAATACCGCACCGCGTCGACACCGAAGCGGCGCATGAGGTCGTCGGCATAGATGACGTTGCCGACGGATTTGCTCATCTTATCCTGTCCGGAGAGCAGCCACGGGTGGCCGAGCACCTGCTTGGGGAGCGGCTCGCCCAGCGCCATGAGGATGATCGGCCAATAGATCGTGTGGAAACGCACGATATCCTTGCCGATGACGTGCAGATCCGCGGGCCAGAAGCGCTTGTAGTGCTCCGTCGAGCCGTCCGGGCTGTAGCCGCAGCCGGTGATATAGTTGACCAGCGCATCCAGCCAGACATAGACGACGTGCCGGTCGTCGAAATCGACCGGGATGCCCCATTTGAAGGACGAGCGGGAAACACACAGATCGTTGAGGCCGGGCTTGAGGAAGTTGTTGATCATCTCGCTGCGGCGGGAGGCCGGGGCGAAGAAATCGGGATGCTCCTCGTAATACTTCATCAGGCGGTCCTGATACTTGCCCAGACGCAGGAAATACGCCTCCTCGCTGGCGTCGACGCACTCGCGTCCGCAGTCGGGACATTTGCCGTCCTTGAGCTGCGAGGGGGTGAAGAACGATTCGCACGGGGTGCAGTATTTGCCCTCGTAAGTGCCTTTGTAGATGTCGCCCTGCTCGTACAGGCGGCGGAAGATCTTCTGCACCGCCGCGACGTGGTCGGCATCTGTGGTGCGGATGAATCGGTCGTACGTGACGTCCATGCAGTCCCACACGCTTTTGATGACGGCGGACACGCGGTCGACATATGCCTGCGGCGTGATGCCCTCCGCCTTCGCTTTTTCTTCGATCTTCTGGCCGTGCTCGTCTGCGCCGGTCAGGAAATAGACATCATACCCGCTCATCCGCTTATATCGGGCGATCATATCCGCCAGAACGATATCGTAAGTATTGCCGATGTGCGGTTTGCTGCTGGCGTAGGCGATCGCCGTGGTCAGATAGAACTTTGGCTTTTCCATTGCGAGAACTCTCCTCATTTTGCAGTGTTCCGCCGGTCGGATCCGGCGGAACACTGCAAAATGAGGAGAG
>JAJXDX010000459.1 GCA_021640185.1 Oscillospiraceae bacterium
CTTCCTCGCCGGCGGAGAGCATCCCGGCCGTCATCACGCCCACGTGGCCGACCTTGCCGCCGCGCAGCTTGATCGTTTCTTCTACGGCAAACGTGCCGTTTTTGCCGCAGATCACGCCGGTATCGCCCTGCTGGCCGCCCATGGTGGCATAAAACGGCGTGCGGTCGGTGAACACCGTGCCGCGCTGCCCCTCCAGCAGCGTATCGGTCAGGTCGTCCTCACCGGCGATGACCGTGATCTTACCGGTGTCCGTCACGCGGTCGTAGCCGGTGAACACCGTCGTCAGCGCGGCATCGATCCGGTCGTACACCGTCGCGTCCGCACCCATGTAGTTGGTCACCTCGCGGCTCTCGCGCGCACGGGTGCGCTGCTGCTCCATCGCGCGGGCAAAGCCGTCCTCGTCGACGGTATAGCCGCGCTCGCCCAAGATCTCGCGCGTCAGGTCGACGGGGAAGCCGTAGGTATCGTACAGCTTGAACACGTCCGCGCCGTCGAGCACGGTCGAGCCGGTCTTTTTCAGGCCGTCCTCCAGCTCGCCGAGGATACGCAGCCCCTGATCGATCGTTTTGCCGAACTGGGCTTCTTCGTTGGCCAGCACCTTGAGGATGAACTCTTTTTTCTCTTCCAGTTCCGGATAGCCGTCCTTCGAGCCGCCGATCACCGTGCGGCTGAGATCGGCCAAAAACGCGCCGGGGATGCCGAGCAGACGGCCGTGGCGCGCGGCGCGGCGGATCAGGCGGCGCAGCACGTAGCCGCGTCCCTCGTTCGTCGGCATGATGCCGTCCGAGATCATGAACGTGGCGGAGCGGATATGGTCGGTGATCAGGCGGATGGACACGTCGTCCTGCTCGTTTTCCTTATACCGCTTGCCCGCCAGCTCGCCGACGTGCTCGCGCAGCGCGTGCAGCGTGTCCACATCGAAGATGGAATCGACGTCCTGCACCGCGACGGCCAGACGCTCCAGCCCCATGCCGGTATCGATGTTTTTGTGCTCCAGCGTGGTGTAGTTGCCGTGGCCGTCGTTTTCGAACTGCGTGAACACGTTGTTCCAGATCTCCATATACCGGTCGCAGTCGCAGCCGACGGTACAGCCGGGCTTGCCGCAGCCGTAGCGCTCGCCGCGGTCGTAATAGATCTCGGAGCAGGGGCCGCACGGGCCGGAGCCGTGCTCCCAGAAGTTGTCCT
>JAJXDX010000092.1:0-4214 GCA_021640185.1 Oscillospiraceae bacterium
GGAGGGCACACCGTCCGCCGAAACGGCGGACGAACCGACAGGGCGCTGCACCGTATGCCCGCACGCGGCAAGCGACAGCAGCGTGCACGCGGCCAGACCGAACGCAAGGGCATTTTTCATGCTTTCTCCTCCTCGATGGACGTTTTTCCGCATCGGGCGAGCCGAATATCCGGATGTTCATCCGTTTACCTTCATCATACACGCCGCCCGGCGCTTTGTCAAGCGGATGCTGCGGCAGTCGACAGACAAAAAGCGGCCGCCGCCCCGTCCGGGAGCGGCGGCCGCCGTTTGTCCTTGCCCTTAGGTGTTGTCTGTGGTGAACGTCAGCGTCGTGCCGGTCTTGACCCCATCGAAATACCAGCTGCCCTTGGCGTCGACGGCGGTGACCGTCAACGTGTCCTCGCCGGTGCGCTTCAGCGTGATCTTCCCGTTGACGTCGTCGGTCACGATCATGGCTGAGCCGTCGAACTTCACCGTGAGCGGGCCGCCGTCACCGGCGCCGATATAATACTGCTTGCCCTCGAACTCCACGCAGTCGTCAGCAAAGTTCGGGTTCTCCTTGATGCTGTCGGCCAGCGTATCGACCGCCTCGCCGATCCCGACGGCGATCAGCGGCTGGCTGCCGGTCAGCGTCAGCTTGCAGTCGCGCAGCTCGTCCTTGCCCTGTTCGTTTTTGGCAAGGAACCGCAGCTGCCAGACGCCGTTTTTCTGTGTGAGCGGCGTGACCTTGCCGCCGCAGCGGATGCAAACACCGTTTTCGCCGTACTCGTGGCCGAGCGGCGCGCCTTCGGTCGCGCCGCAGGCGCAGGTCTTCGGCTTCGTGCAGTCGGCCGCGGCAAAGGCGTGCTTGTGCGCGGTGGTGGGGGCCGTGGTCTTGACCGTGGCAGCGGTGGTCGCTGCGGCCGTGCCCGCAGCAGCAGTGCCCGCGGCGGTGGTGCCGGCCGTAGTGTCGGCTGCGGTCGTCGTGACCGTGGTAGAGGTGGTGGACGGCGTGGCCAGCTTTTTGACCGTCAGCGTGACGTTCAGATCGACCGCGGCCTGCGCCACGACCATCTCGGCCGCCTTCAGCAGTGCCTGATCGGCGCCCTCGGCCTTTTCCGTTTCCATGACCTGCAGGTTGACGGTGCTGCCGTTTTTCACGAAGCCGCCGTTTTTCGCCGCGGTCAGGATGCTGCGGATGACGGCGTCGCGGTCGCCGGACGCGGTGTTCACGTCCTTGACGATCGAGCGGGCATCGGCGTTGAGCGGCTCCACCGCCAGCACCTTGTCGTCCGCATCCAGATACAGGCGGAACTGCGGGTTGATCGTGATCTGCAGCACGGTGACACAGCCTGCCGGCGTGACGAACGCGTCCTGCTCATCGGAGCTGTCGGCCGGCGCCGGACGATCGCTGTTGCCGCATGCGCCGAGGGCCAACAGCAGGCACAGCGCCAATGCGGCGGCTAAGATCTTTTTCATCGTTACCCTCCTTATGATCGAATGATCGTACTCATTCTAGCACGATCGGCGGGCGCTGTCAACCACCGTCGCGGTGCAGGCGCTCCCGTGCGCGGAACGCGGACGGCGACGCGCCGTACTGCCGCGTGAACAGCCGCGAAAAATAGAACACGTCGGCAAAGCCGACCGCCTGCGCGACCTCGCCGACCCGCAGATCGCTGTGCGAGAGCAGGACGCACGCGTTCTCCAGCCGCACGCGGTTGACGTAGTTGGCGGGCGAGATCCCCAGTTCCTTGGCGAACAGCCGGTACAGGCCGGAAACGGACATCCCCGCCTGCGCTGCTAAGGTCTGCGCATCGATCGGGCGTGCATATTCCCGCTCGATGTACCGGCGCAGCTGCTCCGCGCGCTCGTTCGGGCGCTCCTTCTCCGCCCCGACCGAAAACAGGATGTCCAGCAGCCGGTACACGGCAGACAGCTCCCGGCACAGCTGTGCCGGGGCGCGGCCGGGCGGCGCGCCCTGCGTCTGTTCCAAAATATGCAGCAGCCGGCCGACCGTGCGGTCGTGCTCGTGCGGCAGGACCGTCGGGAAGGAGAACAGGCTCTCCGGCCGGTATCCCCGGTCGATCAGCACATCGATGAACAGCCAGCGCGCCCGCATCCGCGCGCCGGGATGCACATGGTGCGTGATGGCCTGGTGCGCGCCCGCCGGGGCGATGAAGGAACCGCCCTCGCCGGTCGACTGCACCGCTGCCCCGTCGAGCGAGATGTCGTAGCTGCCCTCCACCGCCTGCACGATCGACAGCATCGGCTCTGACTTGCGGTGCTCATATCCTTCGATGTCTTCGCTGCACAGCGAGCCGAACAGATAGCTTTGTACGGTGATCTCCTTAGCGATCAAGGCACATCCCTCCTTTGCGTGAGAATATAATACAAAAAGATCGCAGCTTTGTCAATGGAAGAAACGCCGCGGCGGCGCTATACTGTGGGTGAAAAGAAACGACGGAGGGATGGACGATGATCTTTATGACGGCAGCCGATGTCCCGCGCCCGGTGCGTCTGGACGAGGCGACGCGGCAGTTCGCCGCACGGTCGCTCGCCGGGCAGTACGGGGACGAGACGTGTCGCACGCCCGCCGTGACGCTGGATGATATCGACGGGATCGGGGACATGGACGCGCAGCAGCGCTACGATGCAGCCGTGCTGCGGATCGCGCAGCAGGCGCCGCTGCGGATCTGCCCGGAGGAAACGGTCAGCGGCGCGGCGACGCTGGGGCTGGCGATCGGCCATGCCGTTCCCGCCACGTTCGGCGGATGCCCCGCCGCATGGGGGCTGTCGCACCTGACGCTCGATTTTCCGTCGGTGCTGCAGATCGGCATCGACGGGCTGGAAGAACGGGTCGACCGCCGGCTGGCCCAGCCGACGGACGAGGGGCAGCGCGCCGTGCTGCACGGGATGAAGAACGCCGTGCGCGCCATGCACATCTGGCAGGAGCGCTACGTCGCGGCGCTGGCGGACGTGCTGCCGGAAAATGCCGAGCGGATGCGCCGTGTGCCGTTTTTGCCGCCGCGTGACTTCCGCGAGGCGGTGCAGAGCATCTGGAGCACGTTCGCCTTTGCCCGGCTGACCGGGATCTGGCCGGGCATCGGCCGCATCGACCAAATGCTGGGGCCGTATCTGCGGCGGGATCTGGCGGACGGCCGCATCACGCTCGACGAAGCACGCCGCTTTTTGGCGGGGCTGTTCGTCAAGGGGTGCGAGTGGATCCGCTCCGATACGCCGCCCGGCTCCGGCGATGCGCAGCATTACCAGAACCTCGTGCTCGCCGGCGTGGACGAGGACGGCAGCGAGGTGACGGGCGAGGTCACCTACCTTGTCCTCGACATCGTGGAGGAGCTGCCGATCGGCGACTTCCCGATCGCGGTGCGCGTCAACGCGCACACGCCGCAGCGCCTGCTGCTGCGCATGGCGGAGGTGATCCGCCACGGCGGCGGGGTGCTGGCTGTGTACGGCGAGGATACGGTGCTGGACACGCTGTCATATCAGGGCTATCCGCTGCGTGTGGCGCGGCAGTTCGCCAACGATGGCTGCTGGGAGGTGCAGATCCCCGGCATGACCTATTTTTATTACGATACCTTCGATGCGCTGCAGCTGCTGCAGCGCGAGGTGCTGCATCTGGACACCGACACGCCCGCCGTGTTTGCAAGCTTTGAAGAACTGTACGCCCGCTATCGGCAGGTGCTGACCGGCTGCGTGGCCGCGCTGTGCCGAAAGGCGCGCGAAAAACGGGACGTGGACGCGCAGGGGCGGCCGGATCCGGTCAACAGCGTCGCTTCGCTGCTGGAGCGCGGCTGCATCGACAGCGCGGCCGACTATTTTCAGGGCGGCGCACGCTACCGCATGGTGTCGGCCCACATCGGCGGCGCGCCGGACGTGGGCAACTGCCTGTATGCGATCGACCGGCTGGTGTTTTGTGAAAAGAAGGTCGGCTTTGCCGAACTGATGCACCTGTTGAAAACCGATTGGGCGGGCGGCGAGATCCTGCGCCGCTATGCGCAGGACCGCCTGACCTATTACGGCAACGACGACGACACCGCCGATGCCTACACCGTCCGCGTGCTGACGGACTTCGCCGCCGCCGTGCAGGCGGAGGACGCGGCGGGCGGCCCCATCCGCTTCACCGCCGGGATCAGCACGTTCGGGCGGCAGGTCGGCTGGGCGCACGGCCGCTGCGCGACCCCGGCGGGCGCACACGCCGGGCAGATCCTGTCCGGCAA
>JAJXDX010000092.1:4224-6392 GCA_021640185.1 Oscillospiraceae bacterium
GTTTACGTTCTCGTTCACAAAGGCGGGCGCGACGGCGGTCATCCGCTCGTATGCCAAGCTGCCGCACCGGGCGCTGACGGGCGGCTCCGCCCTTGATCTGAAGCTGTATCCCGCCACCGTGTGGGGCGACGACGGACGCGAGGCGCTCGCCGCGCTGATCCGCGGGTTCGTCGCGCTTGGCGGAAGCTTTTTGCAGCTTGACGTGCTCGATGCTGCGGTGCTGCGCCGCGCGCAGGAGCATCCGGAGGACTACAAGACCCTCAGTGTGCGCGTGTCCGGCTGGAACGCCCGGTTCATCACGCTGGACCGCGAGTGGCAGGAGATGATCATCGAGCGCACGGCGCAGGGGCTGTCCTGATGCTGCCGGTGGTGCGCGTGCAGCGCTTTTCCACCCACGACGGGCCGGGCGTGCGCACGGTGGTGTTTTTGCAGGGATGCCCGCTGCGGTGCGCGTGGTGCCACAATCCCGAAACGCAGAGCCTGCGCCCGCAGCTGCTGTATACGGCACAGGACTGTTTGGGCTGCGGCGCGTGCGCCGCTGCCTGCCCGAACGCGGCACACACCGTCGACGACCGCGGCCACATGGTCGACCGCAGCCGCTGCACGGCGTGCGGCCGCTGCACGGAGGTCTGCCCCACCGGCGCGTGCGAGCTGTCCTGCCTGCCGACCGACGAGGACACCGTCCTGCGTACCGTCCTGCGCGACCGCGCGTTCTACGGCGCGCGCGGCGGCCTGACCCTATCGGGCGGCGAGCCGCTGCTGCACGCGGACGCGGCGATCCGCCTGCTGGCGATGGCCAAGGCGGCGGGTATCGGCACGGCGGTGGAGACCTGCGGCTTTTTTGACGCGGGCTGCATCCCGGCGCTGGCCGCCGCGGCCGATACGCTGCTGTGGGACATCAAGGACACCGACAGCGCGCGCCACCGGCAGTACACCGGCGTGCCGTGCGCACCGATCGTCCAAAACCTGCTGGCCGTCGACCGGGCGCTGACCGGCGGGCAGATCCGCCTGCGCTGCCTGCTCGTCGGCGGGGTGAACACGGACGAGCGGCATCTGGACGCCGTCGCGGCGCTGTTTGCCCGTCTTGAGCACGGCGAGGGCGTGGAGCTGCTCGCGTGCCACGCCTACGGCTCGTCCAAACGGCGGCTGCTGGGGGAGGAGCCGTCCTTCCCGCACGAATGGATCCTGCCGGACGAGCGTCTGACCGCCGCCCGTGCCTACCTGTCCGCCGCCGGTGTTCCGGTGATCGGCGGATAAATGAACGGCGGCACCTCACGCGATGACGCGTGAGGTGCCGCCGTTCGCCGTCCTTTGCTCTGTTTCCCCGTCCGGTCATGATCTGTCCCCTGCCGACATATCATGTACAAGAACACGAAGATGGGGTGGGGCAAATGAAGGGCATCGTGGAAGAACGGGCGATCGAGCTGGGCGAATACATCCTCAAAAACCGGGCCACCGTCCGTGCGGCGGCGAAGCGGTTCCACATCTCCAAATCGACCGTACATAAGGACGTGTCCGAGCGGCTGCAGACGCTCGATCCGCAGCTGTACGGCGCGGTGCGCAGCGTGCTGGACGTCAACAAAGCGCAGCGGCACATCCGCGGCGGATTGGCGACGCGGCGCAAATACAAGGGCCGATAAGGGCAAGACGGGAAAAGCGGCGGCCCGCTCCGGCATCACGCCGGGAGCGGGCCGCCGCTTTGGTGTATAAATACGCCGCACGCGCCATACACTGGCAGCGGGGGTGTTTTTGATGAAGGCAAAAGCGCACACCGGGAAAAGGCACATCCGGTGGAAAACACTGATCGTTTGTCTGGCGATCCCGCTTTGCGTGGGCGGGCTGTCCGCGTTGCTGTCGCGCGGCGGGATGCAGGCGTTCTCCGCACTGAAGAAGCCGCCGCTCGCGCCGCCCGGCTGGGTGTTCCCCGTGGCGTGGACGATCCTGTTTTTGCTGATGGGCATGGCGTCGTATCTGGTCGCGGTGTCCGCCGCGCCGCAGCGGACGCGGCAGGGGGCGCTGTATCTGTATGCGCTGCAGCTGGCCGTCAACTTCTTCTGGTCGCCGATCTTCTTCGGGACGGGCGCATACCTGTTCGCGTTCATCTGGCTGCTGCTGCTTTGGCTGCTGATCGTGCTGACGGTGCGCCGCTTCGCCCAGATCCGTTCGGT
>JAJXDX010000092.1:6402-7408 GCA_021640185.1 Oscillospiraceae bacterium
CCGGGTGGCTGCTGATGCCGTATCTGGCTTGGGTCACGTTCGCCGGGTATCTGAACTTCGGGATCTTTCTGCTCAACTGACCGGCGCGGTCACAGAAAAAAGCCGGTGACCAGCGCGGCCGCGGCGGCGGCCAAGGCCACCACGATCAGCGGCAGGCGGCAGTAGGCCAGGATCAGCGCGGCGGCGGTGCCGACGATGGCGGTGGGCAGGCTGCCGGTGGAGTAAAAGATCGCCGGGATCGTCATGGCGCTGAGCACGGCATACGGCAGATAGAACAGCAGGCTGCGCAAGAACCGGGAGCGGATCTGTTTGCGGCAGAGCGTGAGCGGGATCATGCGGATCAGGTAGGTCACGCCCGCCATCACGTGCGCTGCCCGCGACCGGGAACAGCAGCGCCCCGAGCAGCGAGGCCGCCAGCGCGCACACGATCACGGCAAAGCCGTTGCCGACGGCGGGCAGCAGATAATAAAATACGCAGCTCAGCCCGGCGGCGAGCACGACGACGAACAGCACGTGCCGGTCGCTGCGGGCGGGCGGCAGGATGATCGCCAAGAACATCCCGTACAGCACGATGCCCATGGCGTCGGTCACGGCGGCGGGCAGCAGCTCGCCCGCCGCGGCGCCGAGCGCCGTGCCCAGCGTCCAGCCGATCATCGGCGTCAGGATCAGCCCGTACATATAGCGGGCCGTCAGCAGCCCCGGCTGCGAGATCGCCACGGCATAGATCTCGTCCGTGATGCCGTAGGACACCAGCAGCCGCCGCGGCGTGGTGAAGCTTTGGTCCAGCTTCTGCGACAGGGAGAAGCCCATCAGCGCGTAGCGCAGGTTGATGATCAGCTGCGTCAGCGCGATCTCCAGCAGGCTGCCGCCCGCCAGAATGACCTGCAGCCCGGCCGCCTGCCCGGCGGAGGTCAGGTTCGTCGCGGAGATCAGCGACGCGGCCAATACGGACAGCCCGCCGCGCGCCGCCAAAATGCCGAACCCGAAGGACACCGACAGATAGCCC
>JAJXDX010000093.1:0-5596 GCA_021640185.1 Oscillospiraceae bacterium
CGTGCATGATCGTGCCGTCGCCGCCCACGGCGACGGCCGACGTGCAGCCGCGCACGGCGGCGCGGATGGCCGCCGCGGTGGGCAAAGCGCCGTCCGTGCGGCCGAGGACGGTCACCTGTGCGCCGAGCGCGCGCAGGCGGCGTTCGACCTCGCCGCACAGCGGCGCGGCATGCGCCGCGCGCGGATTGGCGATCACGGCGATCCTGACAGGAGCATCAGACATCCGGGCTCCCCCTTTCTTCGTCGGTCCGACGCAGGGCGGAGAACGCCTCGGCCACCAACTTATCGGTAGAAAACGGGACGGGCGGGGCGGCAGACGGCGCATCGTCCGGATGCAGCACCGCAAGATATTCGATATTGCCCTCGCCGCCGGTGATCGGGGAATAGGTCAGTTCCCCGACCGTCAGGCCGCAGGACGGGAAAAAGGCCAGCAGCGTATCCAGCACGCGGCGATGCACGCGCGGGTCGCGCACGACGCCGCGCTTGCCGAGGGCCGCGCGCCCGGCCTCGAACTGCGGCTTGATCAAGCAGACGATCATGCCGTCCGGCCGCAGATACGGCAGCACGGCAGGCAGAACATAGGTGAGCGAGATGAACGACACGTCGATGACGATCAGCCCCGCGCCGTGCGCGGGCAGCACCGAGGAAAGCTGCGGAGAACGGATGTCGGTGCCCTCGAGCGACGTGACGGCCGGGTCGTCCCGCAGGCTTTGGTGCAGCTGGTCGCGGCCGACATCCACGGCATAGACGTGCGCCGCGCCGTTTTGGCGCATACAGTCGGTAAAGCCGCCGGTGGACGCGCCGACATCGATGCACACCGTGCCGTCGAGCCGACGCCCGTGCAGCACCTTTTCCAGCTTATAGCCGCCGCGGCCGACATAGCGCGGCGCGGGGGCGCGGCAGACGACCTCGTCGCCCGGACGGACGCGGGCGGACGCCTTGCTGACCGGGCGGCCGTTGACCGTCACCGCCCCGGCGGCGAGCAGTTCCTTCGCCCGCTCCCGCCCGGCGGCAAAGCCGCGGCGCACCAGCAGCGTATCCAGCCGCAGTTCTTCCCCTGCGGCGATCGGCCCGTCATTCGGCATCGGTATCCTCATCCTTCCGGTCGGCCAAGTGCCGTTCGATAAAGCGGGCGATGCCGTCGGCATCCAACCCCGCCTCGTGCAGGCCCTCGGCCGTGGTGCAGGCGCCGGGCAGAACATCCACGGCATCCACCGCGTACCGCCCGGCAAAACCGCGCGCCAGCAGGCGGCTGCCCAGATATTCGCCGATGCCGCCGTTCCTCGCGGCCTCCTCGAAGAACAGCACCGTGCGGTAGCCCATGCACACCTCCTCGACCTCCGGGTCGAGCGGCCAGATGCGGTCAAGCTTGAGCAGCGAGGTGCGCCGCCCGTTCTGCTGCCGCTGGCGGCTGACCGCCAGCACATCGCCGAAGGTGCGGCCGTAGCCGATCAGCAGCAATTCGTCCGTGCGGCCGTTTTGATAGTCGAAGCTTTTATAGCTGGGTTCGTACCCCGCGAGCAGCGGGTGCTCCCCGCCCTTGGGATAGCGTACGGCGGCGATGCCGCCGGTGTCGTACATCGCTTGACGCAGGTGGATCTCCAGCTCGCGGAAGTTGGCGGGCGCATACACCGTGGTGTGCGGGATGTCGCGCAGCATCGCCACATCGTACAGGCCCTGATGCGTTTCGCCGTCGTCCGGGACGATACCGGCACGGTCGATGGCCAGCACGATGTGCCGGTCCATGATCGAGGTGTCATTGAGCAGCTGATCGAACGAGCGCTGCAAAAACGTCGAATACACGGCGAACACCGGGATCAGTCCCCCGCACGACAGGCCGGAGGCGAAGGTGACGGCGTGCTCCTCGGCGATGCCGACGTCGAAAAAGCGGGTGGGGAACCGCCAAGAGAAGCCGTCGAGGCACGTGCCCTTCTTCATGGCGGCGGTGATCGCGACGATGCGGTCGTCCTGCTCGCCCAGACGGCACATCAGCTCGCCGAAGCGGGAGGAGAACGACTCGCCCCCAGGTGCGGGCTCGCCCGTTTCGGGCGAGAAGCCGCCGATGCCGTGATACGTATCCGGGCTTTTTTCCGCCTGCGGATAGCCCTTGCCCTTGACCGTGGCCACGTGCAGCAGCACCGGACGGCCGATGCTGCGCGCCGCCAGCATCGCCTGCGTCAGATCGGACAGATCGTGCCCGTCCACCGGCCCCATGTAGTAAAAGCCCATGTTCTCGAAAAACGAGGTGTGGGCGAACAGCGAGCGCTTGACGCGCTTTTTCGTTTCGTGGGCGAAGGTGTTGATCGGCTTGCCGATCAGCGGGATATGCGACAGGATGTTCGTCAGCCGCTGTTTCCAGCGCACATAGCGCACGCGGGTGCGCAGATGGGTCAGATAGCGGGCGACGAAGCCCACGTTTTGGCTGATGCTCATCTTATTGTCGTTAAGGATCACGATCAGCCGGTCGTCGCTGCGCCCGGCGTTGCTCAGCCCCTCGTAGGCCAGACCGCCGGTCAGTGCGCCATCGCCGATCACCGCGACGGTGTAGCCGTCGTCCCCCGTCAGCGCCTTGGCCTTGGCGATGCCGTTGGCCGCAGAGATCGAGGTGCTGCTGTGTCCGGTGACGAATGCGTCGTGCTCGCTTTCCGACGGCTTGGGAAAGCCGGAGATGCCGCCGCTTTTGCGCAGGGTCGAGAACCGGTCGTACCGGCCGGTGAGCAGCTTATGCGCATAGCACTGGTGCCCGACGTCCCACACGATCGTATCGTGCGGGGTGGTGAACACCCGGTGCAGCGCCACGGTCAGCTCCACCGCGCCGAGGTTGGAGGACAGGTGTCCCCCGTTTTGCGCCACGGTAGCGATCATCGTTTCGCGCAGGGCGCGGCAAAGCTCCGGCAGCTCTTTCTTATCCAGTTTTTTCACATCGTCCGGTGAACGGATCTGCGACAGATCGACCATCGGCTCTCACCTTCCGTATCCCATGCGGGTCGCCGCCCGCGTCGTGTTCAGTGGTCGCGCGTGAGCAGCGCCTCGGCCAGCTGCCGCAGCGAGGCGGTCTGCCCGTCGAAGGCGTCGAGCGCCGAGAGCGCCTGCCGGGTGTGCTGCGCGGCCAGCTGCCGCGCGCCGTCGATCCCCAGCAGAGAAACGTACGTGACCTTTTCGTTTTGCGCATCGCTGCCGACGGGCTTGCCGAGCATCTCCGGCGTGGCGGTGACGTCCAAAATATCGTCCACGATCTGGAACCCCAGACCGATCGCGTGGCCGTAGGCGCGCGCGGCGGCGCGCTGCCGGTCGTCCCCGCCGGCCAAACACACGCCCATGACGCAGGCGGCGGCGATCAGCGCCGCCGTTTTGCCCTCCTGCAGCGCCTCCAGATCGTCGCGGCCGATCTGCTTGCCCTCGCTTTGCAGGTCGATGACCTGCCCGCCGACCATACCGTCCGCCCCGGCGGCATCCGCCAATGCGGCGGCAGCCGCCAGCCGGTGCTCCGGCGGCAGCGGATGCGCCGGATCCGGGCGCAGCATGACCTCGAACGCGCGGGTAAGCAGCGCGTCGCCCGCGAGCAGCGCCATCGTTTCGCCGTACACCGCGTGGGTGGACGGGCGGCCGCGGCGCATGAGGCTATTATCCATGCACGGCAGGTCGTCGTGCACGAGGGAGTAGGAATGGATCATCTCGATCGCGGCGGCGAAGGGGAGCGCCGCCTCGGTATCGCCGCCGCACAGGCGGCAGAACGCCAGCAGCAGCACCGGCCGCAGCCGCTTGCCGCCGTCCTTGCAGGCGTAGCCCATCGCTTCGCACACGGTGGTCTGCCGGCCGCCCGTTTGGGGCAAAAAGCCGGGCAGTGCGTGCTCGAAGCGGGCGCACAGCCGGGTCAGCTGATCGGAATACAGGGCATCGGGCATCGTGTTACCTCCGTTATCGTTCAGTCGCCGGACAGCAGCGCGCCCATATCCTCGCCGGGGCGGTCGGTCAGCTCCGTGCCGTCCTCCCCCGCCTCGAGCGCAGTCAGGCGCACGATCTTTTGCTCCGCCTCGTCGAGCAGATGCGTGCAGCGCGCCGTCAGCGCCGCACCCTCCTCGAACAGGCCGAGCGATTCGTCGAGCGTGCAGCGGCCGCCCTCAAGCGCCGCCACGATCTGCTCCAGACGGGTCATCGCCTGTTCGTACGTCAGTTCCTCCGGCTGTTTTTCGGTCATCCCGTTACCTCCTCTGTCTGCGTGACACGGCAGGACAGCGTCCCGTCGGACAGGCGCAGGCGCACCTCGTCGCCGGGGCGTGCGCCATGCACGCTCGTCAGCACGCTCCCGTCCGGCGCATAGCCGATCGCGTACCCGCGCGAGAGCACCTTGAGCGGACTGAGCGCGTCCAATTTGGCGGCACAGGCCGACAGCCGCCGATCGGCTGCGGCGGTCGTCTGCCGGGCGGCCGCCGCAAAGCGTCTGACCGCACGGTCGAGCCTCATGCGCTGCTCGTCCACGAAAAAGCCCGGCTGCGACAGGCAGCGGTGCCGGCGCAGCAGCAAAAGCGCCTGCCGGCCGCGATCGAGCCGCGCGCGCTGCGCCGTGCGCAGGCGGGCGGACAGCGTCTGCACCGCGGCCGAAACGCGCTGCCGATCCGGCACGGCCAGCTCCGCCGCGGCGGACGGGGTAGGCGCGCGCAGATCCGCGGCGAAGTCGCAAAGGGTGAAGTCCGTTTCGTGCCCGACGGCGGAGATCACCGGGATGCGGCAGGCCGCGACGGCGCGCACCACGATCTCTTCATTGAATGCCCACAGATCCTCCAGCGAGCCGCCGCCGCGCCCGACGATCAGCACGTCGGCGGCAGCGGCCGCATCGAAGCGCTCGATCGCCTGCGCGATCTGCGGGGCGGCGGCGTCGCCCTGCACCGCGACGGGGCAGAACACGACGCGCGCGAGCGGCCAGCGGCGGCCGAGCACATTGAGGATGTCGCGCACCGCCGCACCGGTGGGCGAGGTGATGACGCCCACGCGCATAGGGTACGGCGGCAGCGGGCGCTTGCGCGCCTCGTCGAACAGCCCTTCGACGGCCAGCTGCTTTTTGCGCTGCTCGAAGGCCAGCGTCAGCGCGCCGACGCCGTCCGGCTGCATATCGTCGATATACAGCTGATAGCGGCCCGTGCGCTCGTACAGCGAGATGCGCGCGCGCACCAGCACGGTCATGCCGTTTTCCGGCCGAAAACGCAGGCGAGATGCGTTGCCGCGGAACATCACGGCATCGACGGCGGCCTCCTCGTCCTTCAAGGTCAGGTACAGATGGCCGGAGGAATAGTTGTTTTTGAAATTGGAGATCTCGCCGCGGATATACACGGCGGCCAGCCGCGTGTCGCCCTCGAGCAGGCTTTTGACATAGCGGTTGAGCTGCGATACCGAGATGACCGCCATCAGATCCCCCGCCTTTCCGCCTCGCGGCACAGCACGGCGATCCCGGCGGCGTTATCCGCCGAAAAGGCGGGCGGCGCGAAGCAGCCGGAGAACCGTGCGGAAAAATGCGCACGCAGCATGGCGTTGGACATCACGCCGCCGGCGAACACCATCGGCAGATCGCCGTAAGCGGCGCGCAGCGCATCGGCCATGC
>JAJXDX010000093.1:5606-7384 GCA_021640185.1 Oscillospiraceae bacterium
GCCGTCGAGCGCCGCGCGCACGCTGCACAGGCAAAAACGCGCGACCTCGGCCGGCGGCTCGCCGCGGGTCAGCCGGTCGCGGCACTGGTTCTCTACCCCGGAAAGGTGGCAGTCACACCCGTCCAGCACGGCGCGCGGGCGGTAGTCGCCCGCCGCCTCGGCGGCGAGCGCTTCCAGCGCCGGGCCGGCAGGAAAACGCAGGCCGAGCAGTCTGCCCACACGGTCGATCAGCTGCCCCGCCTTGAGGTCGAGCGAACGGCCGACCACGCTGCAGCGGATCACCTCGCGCGGATCCGGCTCGACGAGCAGGGCATCCGTCGTGCCGCCGGACACGTGAAACGCCAAAAACGAACGATCCAGCAGATCGAGCCTGTCCGCGCCGTACAGCGCGGCCGCGACGTGCCCCTGCTGATGGGTGAACCGGTGCAGCGGCACGCCCAGCACGGCGGACAGCTGCCGCGCCGCGCCGAGACCGACCAAAAAGCACGGCATATACGAGCCGTCGACCTGCTGCGGGCGGTCGGACGCCGCCACGGCGCAGACCGACGCGCCGTCCGGCAGGGCGGAGAACAGCTCGTCCACGATGTCCGGCAGCTGGCGCGTATGGTGGAACACCGCATCGCTCTGCCGCAGGCCGAGCTCGCCCTCCCGCACCGGGAGCAGCCGCTTTTGCTGCGTCACCGCGCCATCCGCGGTGCAAAACGCCGCGGACGTGGTGTAATTGCTGGTATCCAGCCCCAAAAAGCCGGTCATCCTTCGGCCTCGGGCGGCGCGGCCGCCGGCTCGACGGCGGGCGCGGTGGTATCCTCCACCGCCGCGTCGGACGCGTCCGCAGCGGCGGCAGGCTTGTCCGCCGCCTCGCGCGCGACCGTGCCGAGGATGCCGTTGACGAACGACGCATCCTCCGCGCCGCCGTATTTTTTGGCCAGCTCCACGGCCTCGTTGATCGAAACGCTGACGGGGATATCGTCCTCGTACAGGATCTCGTCGATCGCCAGACGCATCACGGACAGTGCGACCTTGGAGATGCGATCCTTCGTCCACTTGCGGGAGCAGGCGGCGATCTTTTCGTCGATCTGGGGCAGACGGCTCTCCGTGCCCTCGGCCAGGCGCATGGCGAAGCCGGAGGTCGGGACGCCCCGGGCCTCCGCCGCTCCGGCGGCCAATTCCGCCACCGGCGCATCGTTGAACATTTTTTCGAACAGCAGGGCGAACGCCTGCTCGCGTGACTCACGTCTGGTCATGATGACAGCCCCCGTTTTCAAGCTCCTCTGCCGCAAGCGGCAGCATATTTATACAATGGAATAGGGAAAAAGACCCTCCGCCGGATGCGGTGGAGGGTCTGCGGATCAACCGTTCGCTTCGGCCTGCGGCGCAGCTTTGTCCTCGGCGGCGGCCATCCCCGCCACGTGGACGTTGACGCGCGTGACCGGCTTGCCGGTCATCGCCTGCACGGCGACCTTCACATCGTGCTGCACCTGCGTGGCGGCCTCTTGGATCCGGGTGCCCTGCCGCAGGGTGACATACACGTCGAGCACGGTGTCGGTATCGGTGTTGGTGACCTTGACGCACCGCGGTGCAGCGACGGACATCAGCCCGCGAAGATCCGCGGGACGGTCGGCCATCCCGGCGACGCCCGGCACCTCGGCGGCGGCGGTGGCGGCGATCTGGGCGATCACATCTTCCGAGATGATGCAGCTGCCCTCGCCGGTCGTGAACTCGTTCGCATCCATGATGAATGTCCTCCTTTGCTCCGTCGGCGGCCGCGGCCGCCGTTC
>JAJXDX010000094.1:0-2965 GCA_021640185.1 Oscillospiraceae bacterium
ACCCCTACATCGGGTACGAGAACGCCGCGAAGACCGCAAAGAAAGCCTTCAAGGAGAACATCTCGCTGAAGGAAGCGTGCGTCGCACTGGGCTTCCTCACCGCCGAGCGGTTCGACGAGGTGTTCCACCCGGAGCAGATGGTCTGATCGGTCAGAACGGAGGGTCATGATGAAAGTCAGTTATTTTCCCGGCTGCACCCTGCGCAACAAAGCGAAGGATCTTGACCGTTATGCGCGCGAGAGCGCGGCCGCGCTCGGCATCGAGCTGTGCGAGATCCCGAACTGGCAGTGCTGCGGCGGCGTGTTCGTCAGCGTCGGCGACGAGATCGCGAGCAAGCTGCCCGCCGTGCGCGCGCTGATCGCGGCGCGCGACGCCGGGACAGCGCTGGTGTCCGTTTGCTCGGCGTGCCACAACGTGCTCAAGCAGACCAACCATGCCATGCAGACAGATCCGGTGTTCGCCGCGCGCGTCAACGCCTATCTGGCGCAGGAAAAGGATGCGCCCGCCCCCTATGCGGGCGAAACGCAGGTGCTGCATTATCTGGAGCTGCTGCGCGACGAGGTCGGCTTCGACCGGCTGAAGGCAGCGGTCAAGGTGCCGCTCACCGGGCAGAAGATCGCCGCGTATTACGGCTGCCTGCTGCTGCGCCCCGGCAAGGTCATGGCGCTGGACGACCCGGAGCATCCGCAGCTGATGGAGCGGCTGCTGGCTGCCCTCGGCGCGGATCCGGTGCTCTGGTCGATGCGCAACGAGTGCTGCGGCGGCTATGTGACGCTGGAGGATCCCGCCCTGTCGCAAAAGCGCAGCGCCGCCGTCAGCGGCAACGCGGCGGCGTGCGGCGCGCAGAAGATCGTTACGGCGTGCCCGCTGTGCCGCTATAACCTGATCAAAAACGGCAGCCCCGTGCCGGTGCTGTATTTCACCGAGCTGCTGGCCGAGGCGCTGGGCATCAAGGAGGGCGCACACGATGGAGAATAAGAACGAACGGCTGAAGGAACAGGTGCTGCGCATGAGCGGGGTCGACCCCAAAAAGTGTATGCGCTGCGGCAAATGCTCCGGCAGTTGCCCGTCGTATGACGAGATGGAGTATCATCCGCATCAGTTCGTCTACATGGTCGAGCGCGGTGAGCTGGAGCCACTGCTGAAGTCCACGTCGCTGTACAAGTGCCTGTCGTGCTTCGCGTGCGTCGAGCGCTGCCCGAGAGGCGTCGAGCCGGCGAAGCTGGTCGAGGCGATCCGTGTGATGGTCGTGCGCGAAAAGGACGGCAATCACCTGACGCCGGACGCGATCCCCGCCCTGCTCGACGACGAGATGCCGCAGCAGGCGCTGATGAGCGCCCTGCGCAAATATGCGAAATAAGAAAGGAGAGGATGACCCATGCAAAGGATCGGTGTATTCGTCTGCCACTGCGGCACGAACATCGCCGGGACGGTCGACGTCAAAGCCGTCGCCGAGGCCCTGCAGAACGAGCCGGGCGTCGCGATCTCCACGGATTATCCGTATATGTGCTCGCAGGCCGGGCAGGACATGATCCGCGCCGCCATCGCCGAGCATAAGCTGACCGGCATCGTCGTCTGCTCCTGCTCGCCCCGGATGCACGAGGCGACGTTCCGCAAAACGGCTGCGGCCGCCGGCCTCAACCCGTACATGGTCGAGATCGCGAACATCCGCGAGCAGTGCTCCTGGGTGCACAAGGATATCCCCACAGGCACGGCCAAGGCCATCGTTTTGGCACGTGCCGCCGTGGCGAAGGTGTGCCTCAACGCGCCGCTGACGCCGGGACAGAGCCCCGTGACCAAGCGGGCGCTGGTCATCGGCGGCGGCATCGCCGGCATCCAGACCGCGCTGGACATCGCCGACGCGGGCTTTCCCGTCGATATCGTGGAAACGAAGCCCACGATCGGCGGCAAGATGGCACAGCTGGACAAGACCTTCCCCACCCTTGACTGCGCGGCCTGCATCCTTACGCCGAAGATGGTCGATGTGGCGCAGAACGAGAACATCCGCATCTTCTCGTATTCCGAGGTGGAGGCGGTGAAGGGCTTCGTCGGCAACTTCGACGTCACGATCAAACGCCGCGCCCGCTATGTCAAGGAGGACGTGTGCACCGGCTGCGGCCTGTGCACCGAGAAATGCCCGCAGAAGAAGGTGCCGAACGAGTTCAACCTCGGCATGGATAACCGCCGCGCGATCTATATCCCCTTCGCGCAGGCCGTGCCGAAGGTGGCCACGATCGACCCGAACTACTGTATGATGCTGAAAAACGGCAAATGCGGCGTCTGCTCCAAGGTCTGCTCGGTCGGCGCGATCGACTATCAGGCCAAGGACGAGCATATCGAAGAAAAGTACGGTGCGATCGTCGTCGCCACCGGGTTCGAGCCGATCTCCATGGATAAATTCGACGAGTTCGCCTATGCGCAGTCGAAGGACGTCATCACCTCGCTGGAGCTGGAGCGCCTGATGAACGCCGCCGGTCCGACGGGCGGCACGCTGCTGCGCCCGTCCGACGGCGAGCATCCGCACACGATCGTGTTCGTGCAGTGCGTCGGCTCGCGCTGCAGTGCCTGCGCCGAAAAGGGCAAGGAATACTGCTCCAAGATCTGCTGTATGTACACGGCCAAGCACGCCATGCTGATCCGCGACAAATACCCGGACACCGAGGTGTACGTATTCTATATCGACGTGCGCACGCCGGGCAAGAACTTCGACGAGTTCTATCGCCGTGCGGTAGAGGAATACGGCGTGCATTACATCAAGGGCATGGTCGGCAAGGTGACGCCGGAGGGCAAGGTGCTGCACGTGCAGGGCTCCGACCTGCTGGATAACAAGCAGCTGCACATCGATGCCGATCTCGTCGTCCTTGCCGCCGCGATCGAGCCGAACAAGTCGGCCCGCCCGCTGGCGACGATGCTGACCGCCAGCATGGATACCAACGACTTCTTCACCGAGGCGCACCCGAAGCTG
>JAJXDX010000094.1:2975-7321 GCA_021640185.1 Oscillospiraceae bacterium
CTGCGCCCGGTGGAAAGCCCGACGGCCGGCGTGTTCCTCTCCGGCACCTGTCAAGGGCCGAAGGACATCCCGGAGACGGTGTCGCAGGCCGGTGCGGCCGCGGCGAAGGTCATCGGCCTGCTGTGCAAGGATAAGCTGACCGGCAACCCCTGTATCGCCCATTCCGACGAGTGGAAGTGCAACGGCTGCTCGACGTGCGCGAACGTCTGCCCCTACGGCGCGATCACGTATGTCGAAAAAGAGTTCCGTATGCCCGACCGCACCACCCGCGTGCGGCGCGTGGCCAGCGTCAACGAGGCCGTGTGCCAAGGCTGCGGCGCGTGCACGGTGGCCTGTATGTCCGGCGCGATGGACCTGCGCGGCTTCAAGAACGAACAGATCATGGCGGAGGTGGATGCGATATGCAAGTGAACGAAGGATATAAGCCGCTGATCGTGGCGTTCTGCTGCAACTGGTGTTCCTATGCCGGTGCGGACCTTGCGGGCAACAACCGTTTGGCCTACCCCGCCGACGTCAAGATCATCCGCGTGCCCTGCTCCTGCCGCGTCAACCCGATGTTCGTCCTGCGCGCGTTCCAGCGCGGCGCGGACGGCGTGATCCTGTGCGGCTGCCATCCGGGCGACTGCCACTACACCACCGGCAACTATTACACCCGCCGCCGCATGGCACTGCTGTTCTCGATGCTCGATTACCTCGGCATCGAGCGGGAGCGCACCCGCGTCGAATGGGTGTCCGCTGCCGAAGGCGCCAAGTTCGCCGCCACGATGAACGACTTCGTCGCCAAGGTCGCCGCTCTCGGCGAGAACAAAAGACTGGAGGATCTTCGATGCAAGAAATAACGCGCGAAATTCTCATCTCCCGCGCCGCGGCGCTGCTTTCCGACGGCACGGTCGACCGGGTGCTCGGCTGGACGCAGGGCGAATTCGGCTATGATGCCGGTCCGGCGCTGTTTCGCAGCGCCGACGATCTGGCGGAGCGCTTCGTTTGGAACGACTTCTGCGGCGCCAATCTGTCCAAGTACCTGATCGAGGAAACGAGAAAAGGCGAGGGCCGGGTGCTGGTGTTCCTCAAGCCCTGCGACACCTACAGCTTTAACCAATTGCTGACGGAGCACCGTTTCCCGCGTGAGCGGGTGTACGCGGTCGGCGTGCCGTGCGCCGGGATGGTCGACGTCACGCGCCTGAAGATGCGGGTGGACGGCATCACGGCCGTTGACGGCGGCAGCGACGCGCTGACGGTGGAAACGCTGTATGACGGCACGATCACCGTGCCGTATGCCGACGTGCTGCCCGACCGCTGCCAAAACTGCAAATCGAAAAAGCACGTCGCTTATGACGAGCTGATCGGCACGGACGGCGAGGTACAGGACAGCCACCGTTTCGACGAGGTCGAACGGCTGGAGCGCATGACGCCGGACGAGCGCTATGCTTTTTGGCAGAACGAGCTGTCCCGCTGCATCCGCTGCAACGCCTGCCGCGACGTCTGCCCCGCCTGCACGTGCGAAAAGTGCGTGTTCGACGATCCGAAGTCCGGCATCGCGAACAAGGCGGCGGCCGACACCTTCGAGGAGAAGCTGTTCCACATCATCCGGGCGTTCCACGTCGCCGGGCGCTGCACCGACTGCGGTGAATGCTCCCGCGTCTGCCCGCAGCACATCCCGCTGCACCTGCTCAACCGCAAGTTCATCCACGACATCGACCGTTTCTACGGCGAATATCAGGCGGGCGCCGAGGTCGGCAGCCGCGCCCCGATCGTGGACTTCACCACCGGCGATATCGAGCCGGGCGATGCCGTAGAAAGGAGCGCCGATCATGCGTAAGATCCCGCTTGCTCAGCTTGACCGCCTGCTTTGTGCGATCGACGGCATCAGCGCGCTGTATCTGCCGGTCGACGCCGAGAACGGCGCAAAGTTCGCCCGGTTCACGCCCGGCACCGCGCCGTCCGAAGCACTCAACACCGTGCGCAGCGCCAAGGACTTCTTCTTCCCGCAGACCGAGGATCTGGTCGCCTTCAAAAAGGCAGGCAAAACGATCGAGGTCGTCGACGACCGGCAGCCGCACGAGGACTTCGTCCTTTACGGCGTGCGCGCGTGCGACGCGCGCAGCTTCACGGTGCTCGACCGCGTCTTTCTGGCCGAGCCGGCCGACGGCTACTATGCCGACCGCCGCGCGCACGCCACGGTCATGACCATGGCGTGCGACCGCCCGAGCGAAACGTGCTTCTGCGGCACGTTCGGCATCGACGCAGCCGAGCCGGAGGGCGACGTGGTGTGCCGCAAAACGGCCGACACGCTGTACCTTGACGCCAAGACCGAAAAGGGCGAGCGTCTGCTGGCCGCGCTGGAGGACGTGACCGCCCCGGCCGACGCCGCGGACGAGGAAAAGGCCGAGGCCGCGCGCAGCGAAACGCGCGCGCGCATGGCGCGTCTGCCGCTTTCCGGCCTGACGACCGAGGGCTTCGGCGCAGGCAAAACGAAGGCGCTGTTCGACGATCCGGCGTGGGCGGAGCTTTCCGCCGCCTGCCTCGGCTGCGGCACCTGCACGTTCGTCTGCCCCACCTGCCAGTGCTACGACATCCGGGATTTCGACAACGGCCACGGCGTGCAGCGCTACCGCTGCTGGGATTCGTGTATGTACTCCGACTTCACGAAAATGGCGGGCGGCGACCCGCGCCCGACGCAGCTGCAGCGCTTCCGCCAGCGCTTCATGCACAAGCTGGTCTACTATCCCGAAAACAACGACGGGCTGTTCTCCTGCGTCGGCTGCGGCCGCTGCCTGAACAAATGCCCGATCCGCATGAATATCGTCACGGTCATGAAACGGTTGGGAGGTGCCAAGGATGAGCGTTGAGAAAGAGCCGCTGATCCCGCAGATCGGCGTCGTCACCGATATCCGCATCGATACACCGGACGTCAAGACCTTCCGCGTCGTCACGCCGGACGGCAAAAAGGCGTTCGACCACAAGCCCGGCCAGTGCGCGATGCTGTCCATGCCCGGCGTCGGCGAGGCGATGTTCTCCATCACCTCCAGCCCGACGAACACCGAATACATGGAGTTCTCGATCAAAAAATGCGGCTGCGTGACCGACTGGCTGCACGCCATGGAGGTCGGCCAGCAGATCACGATCCGCGGGCCGTACGGGCGGCCGTTCCCGGTGGATGATGCGTTCGCCGGGCAGGATCTGCTGTTCATCGCGGGCGGCATTGGCCTCGCGCCTCTGCACTCGGTCATCAACTACTGCCGCCACTACCGCGACCGCTACGGCAAGATCGATATCGTCTACGGTTCGCGCTCCATGCAGGATCTCGTCGATTATCACGAGATCATCGACGAATGGCAGAAGGACGCAGGCGTCGACGTGTATCTGACGATCGACCGCGAGCAGCCGGAATGGGACGGCCACGTCGGTTTCGTGCCGAACTACGTCAAAGAACTGGGCTTCTCCACCGATAAGACCGCCGTGCTGTGCGGGCCGCCGATCATGATCAAGTTCACGCTTGCCGGACTGCAGGAGATGGGCTTCGCCACGACGCTGGTCTACACCACGATGGAGCTGCGCATGAAATGCGGCATCGGCAAGTGCGGCCGATGCAACATCGGGGCCAAATACGTCTGCAAGGACGGCCCGGTGTTCCGCTGCGACGAGCTCGACGAGCTGCCTGCCGAATATTGAGCAAGGGAGAGGAATGCCATGGAGAACACGGTCAATATCTATCTGTTCGGCAAAAAGCACGCCGTGCCTGCCGAACTGACGATCATGCGTGCGATGGAATATGCCGGCTATCAGCTGGTGCGCGGCTGCGGCTGCCGCAACGGCTTTTGCGGCGCGTGCGCCACGATCTATCGCATCAAGGGCAAGCAGGAGCTGAAGACCTGTCTGGCCTGCCAAACGAAGGTCGAGGAAGGGATGGTCATCGCAACGCTGCCCTTCTTCCCGCTGGTCAAGCCGGTGTACGACGTCGAAAAGATCCGCCCCACCGAGCAGATCATGATGCAGCTCTTCCCGGAGATCTATGCCTGCGTCGGCTGCAACGCCTGCACGAAGAACTGCACGCAGGGCCTCAACGTCATGCAGTACATCGCCTATGCCCAGCGCGGCGAGTTCGATAAGTGCGCCGAGGAGTCGTTCGACTGCGTGATGTGCGGTGTCTGCTCCACCCGCTGCCCTGCCGGGATCTCGCATCCGCAGGTGGCGATGCTTGCCCGGCGGCTCAACGGCAAATACCTCGCGCCGCGCTCGCAGCATCTGGAGGATCGCGTCAAGGAGATCGAGAACGGCACGTTCACCGAGCTGATCGAGGCGCTGATGGACAAGCCGATCGACGAGATCAAAGAACTGTACAACAC
>JAJXDX010000095.1 GCA_021640185.1 Oscillospiraceae bacterium
CGCCCGTGCTCGTCAACGACGTGCGCGGCGTGCAGGGCTACACCGGCCTTTGGGCGGGCAAACGCGTCAGCGTGATGGCCAGCGGCATGGGGATGCCGTCGATCGGCATCTATGCGCACGAGTTGTATTCCGCCTTCGGGGTCGAGAACATCCTGCGGATCGGCACGGCCGGCGCGCTGCAGCCGGAGCTGCACCTGCGCGACGACGTACTGGGGCAGGGCGCGTGCACCGATTCGTCCTTTGCGCACCAATACCGGCTGCCCGGTGTGTTCGCGCCGATCGCCGCCTACCCGCTGCTGCGCACGGCAGCGGATCTTGCGCAGGCGCGCGGCCTGAACGTCCGCATCGGCGATCTGCTGTCCACCGATGTGTTCTACACCGACGATGCCGATCTGCCGCCGCAGGAGCGCACGGCGGCGCTTTGGGGCAAGATGGGCGTGCTGGCCGTGGAGATGGAGGCCGCCGCACTGTACATGACCGCCGCGCGCTGCCGCAAGCGGGCGCTGGCGATCTGCACGGTGTCCGATCACCTGCTGACCGGCGAGCAGACCACGGCCGAGGAACGGCAAAACTCGTTTACCGACATGATCCGTCTGGCGCTGGACACGGCCGCCGCACTGGATGACTAAAAACGGAGGAGCGGCTATGCACAAAAAACGCGTTTTTCTGATCGTGCTCGATTCCTTCGGCATCGGCGAGGCGCCGGACGCCGCGGCCTTCGGCGATCACGACTGCGATACGCTTGCGCGGATCGCCGGATCCAAAGAATTTTCCTGCGCGTGTATGCAGGCACTGGGGCTTGGCAACATCGACGGCGTGACGGCCGTCCCGGCCGCGGCGCGGCCGACGGCGGCAGTGGCGCGGATGCGGGAGCGCTCCGCCGGGAAAGACACCACCATCGGCCATTGGGAGATCGCGGGCGTGGTGTCCGACCGGCCGCTGCCGACCTACCCGCACGGCTTCCCGGACGAGGTGCTGCGCCCGTTCTGCGACGCGATCGGCCACGGCGTGCTGTGCAACGCGCCGTATTCCGGCACGGACGTGATCCGCGACTTCGGCGCGCAGCATATGCGCACGGGCGACCCGATCGTGTACACCTCGGCCGACAGCGTGTTCCAGATCGCGGCACATACCGACATCGTGCCGCTCGAGCAGCTGTACGACTACTGCCGCACGGCGCGCCGGATCCTGACCGGGCGGCACGGCGTGGGGCGCGTCATCGCGCGGCCGTTCGTCGGCACGCCGCAAACGGGCTTCACCAGCACGGCCGACCGGCGCGATTTTTCGCTGGCGCCGCCGCGCGAAACGCTGCCGGATGCGCTGACTGCTGCCGGGCTGGACGTGATCGGCGTGGGCAAGATCTCCGACATCTTCGCCGGGCGCGGCATCGGCCGCAGCGTGCGCACGCACGGCAATGCCGAGGGCATGGCCGCGGCGCAGGCGCTGCTCGGCGAAGGATCCCACGGTCTGTGCTTTATCAATCTTGTCGATTTCGATATGCTGTACGGCCACCGGCAGGACGTCGACGGCTACGCCGCCGCCTTCGCGGCGTTCGACCGCTGGCTGCCGGGCTTCCTTTCCGCCATGCGGCCGGACGATGCGCTGTTCATCACCGCCGATCACGGGTGCGACCCCGGCGACGACAGCACCGACCACAGCCGCGAATACACGCCGCTGCTGATCGCCGGCAAGGGGATCCGCCCCGGCTCGCTCGGGACGCGGCCGACCTTCGCGGACATCGGCGCGACTGTGGCGGACTGTCTGGGGATCGCTTTTCGCGGCGACGGCGAGAGCCTGTGGCCGCAGATCGCGCAGGAGGATGACCGATGACCGATCGTGAGCTTTGCGCCGCCGCCCTGCAGGCGCGCCAAAACGCCTATGCGCCGTATTCCGGCTATCGCGTCGGGGCGGCGCTGCTGACGGCGGACGGCCGGGTGTTCACCGGCTGCAATATCGAAAACGCCGCCTTTTCCCCCACGATCTGCGCCGAGCGCACGGCGGTCGCCAAGGCCGTCAGCGAAGGCGCGCGTGAGATCGAACGCATCGCCGTGGCGGGCGGCCGCGGCGATACGATCGGTGGCGGCGCACCGCCCTGCGGGGTCTGCCGTCAGGTGCTGGCGGAGTTCTGCGCCCCGCAGACGGAGATCCTGATCGTGACCGATGCCGACCTGTCGGCAGAACGGTACCGCTTGAGCGAACTTCTGCCGCGGGCGTTCACGCCCCGGCAGGTCTGGGAGGGATAGCCTGTGCACATCCTTGATCTGATCCGTAAAAAGCAGCACGGCGGCGCACTGACGCCGCCGGAGCTGCGCTTTCTGGTGTCCGGCTGCACGGACGGCAGCATCCCGGACTATCAGCTGTCGGCGCTGCTGATGGCGATCTGGTACAGCGGCATGACGGACGAAGAAACGGCCGCCCTGACGCAGGCGATGGCCGACAGCGGCGATACGCTGCCAATGGCGCGTACCGGTGCGCGCTCGGTCGATAAGCACTCCACCGGCGGCGTCGGGGACAAGACCACGCCGATCGTCGCGCCGCTGGCCGCCGCCGTGGGCTGCACGGTGATCAAGCTGTCCGGCCGCGGGCTGGGGCACACCGGCGGCACGGTCGATAAGCTGGAGTCGATCCCCGGCTACCGCACGTCCATGCCGCAGGAGGTTTTTTTGCGGCAGGCCGAGCAGATCGGCCTTGCCGTGATCGGGCAGACGGGCGATCTGGCCCCGGCGGACAAGCGCCTGTATGCCCTGCGCGACGTGACCGGCACGGTGGACAGCATCCCGCTGATCGCGGCCAGCATCATGTCGAAAAAGCTGGCCGCCGGCGCGCGGTCGATCGTTTTGGACGTCAAGGTCGGCTCCGGCGCGCTGATGCGCACGCGGGAGGACGCAGAGCGTCTGGCCCGCCTGATGGTCGCGATCGGGCGGCACTGCGGCCGCCGCATGACGGCGCTGTTGACGGATATGAGCCGCCCGCTCGGCCATGCCGTCGGCAATGCCTTGGAGATCCGCGAGGCGGCCGCCGTCCTGCGCGGCGATCCCGACGCGCCGCAGGATCTGCGCGAGGTCTGTCTGGCCTTGGCGGCCGAGATGGCGGCGCTGTCCCTCGATTTGCCGCTGCCGCAGGCGCAGCAGCGCGTGCGGCAGGCGCTGGACAGCGGCGCCGGCTTTGCCAAAATGCAGCAATGGGTGGCCGCACAGGGCGGCGACGTGCGCGCACTGGATGCCGACGGCATACTGCCTGCGGCGGCGCACTGCATCCCGGTCGCCGCCCCGCGCGGCGGATACCTCCGTGCCATGGATACCGCCATGATCGGCCGCGCGGCCATGCTGCTCGGTGCCGGACGGCTGACCAAGGACGACCCGATCGACCCGGCGGCCGGCATCGTTTTGGGCAAAAAGACGGGCGACTCCGTCCGCGCGGGCGAGCCGCTGGCCGTCCTGCACACCGACCGTCCCGCCATGGCCGCCGAGGCGGCAAAGGCCTTTTTGTCCGCCGTCACCTTGGGCGACGAGCCGCCCGCCGCGCTCCCGCAGCCGATCCTGTCGGTCATCCGCTGACCGTTTCCTGCTTTTCCTCCGCCGTGCGGCACCGTTCGGTGCCGCACGGCATTTTTTGCGTTTATACGGTCGTTTTTGACGGTTCTTGCAATGAATCGACGCATAGTATCCCAGATGTTGGAAAACTTTGATTTTTCTGCCAAAACAAATGATCTCCGCGCTTGCAATGATCGGGAAATTATGGTAAGCTTGTCTCACCACCCAACATAAAGGAGAGATTTGAAAGATGGGGAGAAAGATCAGTGTCCTATTGGCAGACAACAGCGATTATTTTGCCGTTCCTTGTGCCAATGCGATGCGCGCACGCGGTCTGGACGTGTCCATGACCGAAAAGGACGGTCGGACGCTGTTGGAAGCGATCGGACGCCGCTCGCCGGATGTGGTGATCATGGATTATTTCCTGCCGCGGCTGGACGCGATCGGCGTTCTGCGGGCGCTTGACGGTGTGCAGGGGACAGCGGAGGCCGCGCAGGGGAGAAAGCGGCCGCTGATGATGATCATGTGCGGTTTCGACAATCCGGCGCTGGAGCGCGAGGCGATGAGCGCCGGAGCCGATTATTATTTTCTCAAGCCCTTCGACGCGGGCGAGATGGCCGGGCGGATCTTGGCGCTGTGCGGGGACGCGCCGGAGCCGGAGCGGCAGGAGCACACGCCGTCGCAGCACGCGTCGCTGGAGATGCAGGTGACGGAGATCATCCATCAGATCGGCGTCCCGGCGCACATCAAGGGGTACCAGTATCTGCGCGATGCGATCATGCTCGCGATCGGCGACGATCAGATCATCAACGCCGTCACGAAGCGCCTGTACCCGGCTGTGGCCAAAAAGCACGGGACGACCTCCTCCCGCGTGGAGCGGGCGATCCGCCACGCCATCGAGGTGGCGTGGGATCGCGGCGACGTGGACGTGCTCAACAGCTATTTCGGCTACACGATCCACAATAGCCGCGGTAAGCCGACCAACAGCGAGTTCATCGCCATGATCGCCGATAAGTTCCGTCTGCAGCTCAAGATCTCCTGACCCGATCCGGAACGTCCCGGCGGGCAAGGGTGGGTGCGCCGGGCGTCAGATCGGCCGATACGGATATGGGGGAGAACGACAAGAGCGCGCCGCACGGCGCGCTCTTGCTTTTATCGCTCGTTTATGCTATATTGAGAGGGAAGAAGGGCGGGTGCGACGGATGGACGAAAACGAAATGATGCGCTTGCGGCAGGCGCTTTCTTATCTTTTGGATGATACGCTGCCGCTGCCGCAGCAAAAGGAGCGGCTGTCCGCCGCCTATTGGGAGGCGACGAACGCCGGCTACGGCGACGCCATGGCCGGCCGGCTGATGGCGGGCAAGGAGGACGCGCAAACGGCCCGCTGGGAGCAGAACTGCACCCACCGGGCGCAGATCCGGCGCTTGCTCTGCCTGCTCGACGACGGGGAGGAGGCGCCCGGATGAAGCTGAAGATCATCGAGGAGATGTGGGGCATCGACTGCCGCGCAGGGAAATACCGCGTCAAAAAGATCGGTGCGCTCACCGCCGTCTGCACGCCGGGGCGGGAGATCTTGTTCCCGTCCGGGCGGCGGCGTTTCGTTATCGACGCGGTCACGGCGGACGGTGTGACCGTTTCCGTCCGGTATGCCGACCCCAAAAACGACCGCTCGTGGACGCTCGTCCGCGGCGAGAGCGCGTTCTACCGCCCCCGCTCGATGGACGGCGGATACCAGTACACCTTCAAGCTGAAATAAAACAGACCGGAGGTCGAACACCGTGGACTTGACGACGCTGGAAACACCGCAGCTCGTATCGCTCTACAGCTCGGTCATCAAGGAACTCAAAAACAGAGGCGTGATTCGCACCAACAACGTGATCGGGGATCTGGGCGAGTATTTGGCCATCGCGCATTACAACAACACGCCGGGGCTGCCGATGCTGGCCGCCGCGCCGATCGGCACGGAAAACGTCGATGCCATCAGCCGAAAAGGCGACCGCTACAGCATCAAGGCGACGAGCCGGGGCACCACCGGGGTGTTTTACGGTTTGGAGCCGAAGGGATCGACCGCCCCGGACAGACAGAAATTCGAATATGTCATCATCTGCCGGTTCAATGGCGATTATGAACTGGATACGATCCTTGAGATGGACTGGGAAACGTTTTTGAAGCACAAAAAATGGTGCAGTAGGCAAGGCGCGTGGAACATCCATCTGAACAAAGGGGTCTGCGCCGACAGCAAGATCATTTATCAAAAATAAGCGCGTGCCGCTTTTCTGCCGGTCACGTCGAACGAAAGACCGCCTGCCGTTCGGCATTTTGCCGACGGCAGGCGGTCTTTTTTCTGTCATTCGGTGTCCCGGCGGTGCGGGAGCCGATCTATTCCTGCGCCAGTTCCTCGTCCGTGTCGCCCTCGTCCCCGGCGGATGTTTCGTCCGCCGCCGCAGCGCGGCGCAGCAGCTCCGGCAGCTCGGCATCCAAAATGTCGCGCAGGGCGCGCAACTGCGCAGGCGGCAGATCGCCCGCGATGGCCAGCGAAATGCCGTCCTTCAGGATGACGCGCGGGAAGTGGAAATTGCCGTAGGCCGCCGGCGCGGTGACATTGACGGGGACGGCCTTCGCCTTCGCTTCGGTCGAGATCGCGATGTTCACCGTCCGGTCGTTCGTCGCCGCCACGCAAAGCTGGGCGTTCGTGCAGTCGCCGCGATAATATTTGCGCGGGATGTGGCGCAGCTCGTGCCGATCGCTCATCTCACGCAGTTCCGGGCACAGCTGCGGCGCGATCACGGTCACCTTCGCGCCGAAGCGCAATAGTTCGCGCACGCGGCGCAGCGCGCTGCGCCCGCCGCCGAACACCGTGCAGTTGTTGCCGGTCAAATCGACATACAGCGGGAAACCGCTTGCCATGTCTTTGCCCTCCTTCTGTAAACTAACGTTCATATGTCGATCATGTGTCAATACATTAATAATATAGCATAACCGGATCGTCCGATACAATACACGCGCATGACAAATTTCGACACGAAAAAATGGCAGATCCGTCCGATCGTTCGTTTTGATGTATAGCGAACGGGCCGATCGGGCAAACTGCGGATGAAAACAGATCGCTCGCCCGGCATTTTCCCGGTGCGGCGGCAAAGGGAGGATGGAACATGGATAAGCAGCCGATCCGCGGGAGAAAGACCTCCCGCTTCAAGCGGTTCATCAACGGCAACGGGTTCTATGCGGCGCTGGCGGCGTGTCTGCTGGCGGTCGGCGGCGTGGCGTTCGCCGCCTTTTCCCCGTCGCGGGAGCGCGGGGAGCAGGAGAGCCGCACGTCGCAGCCGGTGGAGCAGGTGGTCACCGGCCAGCCGGACGACCGCACGACCGCGCCGCCCCCGACGACGCAGACCGCGCCGACGACGGTGCCAAAAACCACGCAGCCGCAGGCGGCGGCATTGTACGTGCTGCCGCTGACCAACCTTGTGCAGCAGCCGTTCTCGCCGGATGCGCCGCTCTATTCGGTCACGATGGGGGATTGGCGCACGCATGAGGGCACGGACTTCGCCGGGGAGAACGGGCAGAAGGTCAAGGCCGTGGCCGAGGGCAAGGTGACGCGGATCGGCACCGATCCGTTTTGGGGCGAGGAGATCGAGATCGACCACGGCGTGGGCGTGATCACGCTGTACCGCGGCGTGCATCCCACGGTCGCGGTAGGGGAAACGGTCAAGGTCGGCCAGCCGATCGGCACATTGACCGAGATCCCGTGCCAAAGCGCACAGCAGCCTCACCTGCAACTGCAAATGAC